>CALEAW010000015.1 GCA_937943605.1 uncultured Sutterella sp.
CCTTACTTCCTTTCTCAGCTTCCTCTGGCGTAGCCGGAACCCACTTATTTCGATACGCCCTGATATACGTCTTCCCTTTGTTCTTATAGGACATCAATTTAAGCTGAAGAATCTCTTGTCCAGTTAGCACTTTCGCCCCTCGGTATAAATCTATCTATTTATCATATTTTACTCTAGTTTTCGTAAAAAAACAATAGCCCTGCTAGACTTTTTGCTTGTCTGACAGGGCTATTAAGCCAATCGCATTATCTAGATAGTAGATTTACTGCGGAGTTCGGGTCGATCGCTAGATAGCTCACAACGGTCCTTGAGGGGCAACCCATCTCAAGGACCGTTTGCTTTTGTTTGAAACGCTTCTTAAGCCTTGGTCTTGTGTTCTGCTTGGATACGTAGGACAGAGGCCACAATGCCCGCGATCGTCACGATCGCAATGCCTATGAGACTCAAGGTGTCGGGTGTCTCGCTAAAGAGTAGAACACCTAAGAGTAGAGCAAAAGGAATCCCCGAAAACTGAAAGACCGCATTGAGAATCGGGTGACCGCCCGACCAAGCAGCTGTGAGCGCTAATTGCGCAAAGGTGCCCGTCAAGGCAATGGCCGCTAAAAGCCAAAGACCTTCAGTTGTGTGAGAGGCAAAGCCTAGCCAAGCAGTTACAAGCCCACCGACGAGAGTCCCAGAAAGGGTGAAATAAAAGACGATACGCTCACGAGGTTCACGAAGTTGTGAGAGATGGCGAATCATAAAGTCAGCCGCCCCACCGGTGAGCCCAGTCAAGATACCCATCGTCGCATCAAAGCCATTGGCAATGCCAAAGTCGGGGCGCAAAATGAGGAGCACGCCCCCAAAGCCAACGAGTACCGCACTCAAGAGTTTGAAGTCTAGTGGGCTACGTGAGAGCAATAAGCCAATCGATAAAAAGAGGCAGAACCACAAGGGTGACGTGTAAGTCAAGGTTTGGGCTGTCGCAATCGGCATGACGGCCAAAATGTAAACGCCTAACGTAATGCATGTGGTGCCAATTGCACAACGCAATAGATGTCGCCACGGGTAGGTGGTTTTGATGGTTTGTCCGCTACGCTTTAACAAAATAAAGCAAAGTGCCACGCCAAAAAGCGAACGATAAAAGATGATTTCAAAGATGCCGTAGTGGGTGGCAGCAGCTTTTGTGGCGGCTGCCATCAGCGTAAAAAGGAGCGTTGCAACGAGCATCCAAAGACTTCTAATGGTCATTGTTATTGTCCAAAGCGGGCTTGCCAAAGGGGTAGAGCGGTACGCCAGAAGTCGGCAATCGAATCTGCGCCCAAGGTTGGGAACCCTAAATGTGTCCAGGCGTGCTCGAGTTCGCCCATCAGATCATCGGGGTTGAGTGGGGTTGCGCCTTGTTGTTTTGAGAGCTTTTGACCGTCGTGATTGAGCACCAAAGGCAAATGGCAATAACGAGGCACCGTGCCTCCTAACGCACGAATGAGTGCAATTTGTCGTGGCGTGTTGTCAAGAAGATCAGCACCACGCACCACATCGGTGACCCCTGCTTCAATGTCATCGGTGATGGCGGCGAGTTGGTAGGCCCATAAGCCGTCAGCGCGTTTAAGGACAAAGTCTCCAACTTCACGCTCAACGTTTTGCGTATAGACACCGCACAAGCGATCAGTAAAGGTGATAGGGTCTGCGGTCGTTCTAAATCGAATGGCGCGTACGGGACGCCCGTGTGTGCCTTCGCGGCAGGTACCTGGATATACCGAAGGAGCGAGCCCTAAAGCGACGGCGCGTGCCGCGGCTTCTTTACGTGAACAAGCACACCCGTAGACCAAACCTTGAGTGTCTAAATGCGCTAAGGCCGCTTCATAAGCGTCATAGCGATCATGTTGCCAAACCACGGGTTCGTCGGATGTGAGACCTAAACGAAAGAGCGTATCAAGAATGGCTTCACCCGCACCCGGAATATCGCGCGGCGGATCGATATCTTCAATGCGAATAAGCCAAAGGCCGTCATGGGCACGTGCATCTAAAAAGCTTGCCATAGCAGCGACGAGGCTACCGGCATGAAGTGCGCCTGTGGGCGAAGGGGCAAAGCGTCCACGATAGGTTGAGGGAGTTGTATGAGACATGGGGTCAAAAACGAAACAAAACGGGCGCCGCTTTTTGGACGGCGCCCGTAAGGCCTTGCGATTAAGGTGCCGTCCCGTTAGGCACGGGTATGGACCTGAATGAGCGGCTCTTCAGCGATCGCTGCTGGTGCCGTGTAGGGGCGACCAGGATAGCGAACCGCTTCGTAGACGACAGGCTTGCAGAGCTCAGGACGCGTATGCACCTGTTGAAGGGCAACCGCTTCGTCAGCGTCGGCACGCACAGGCGTTGGACGACCGCTATAGCGAACGACTTCGTAGCCCTTGAAGGTGACCAATTCAGGCTTGGTGTGAACCTGAACTAAGCCTGCGCGCTCAAGGTTTTCAGCGAGCCCTTCAGCGACGTCATGATGAGCTGGTTGCGTTGCAACTGGCGTCACGACGTCGGTCGTTACCGGTTCGACTTCTACTGTGGGAGTAGTTTCAGTGACCGTTTCGACGGCGACCGTTGTATCTGCCACAACAGGTTGCGTCATTTCAACCGCTTCAGTTGGTTCGACAGTAACGTCAGACTGAGTTTCGGCTTGCGTTTCAGTCTGCTGAGCAGCCTTCTGAAGGCGCTTGACTTCCTGAGCGGCTAGCGTGGCCAAACGTTCGAGCGGCGTCGGTTCATAGACGATACCGGCAACGGCTTCAGCGATCGGCTTCATATGGGTCTTGACCGCTGGATCTCCCTTCTTGCCACGACGTGTACGGCGTGCACGTCGTTCAGAGAGTTCAAGCTGCTCCGTAATATAAAGCGCGACATCGGCCATGCTTGGCGCGTCCTTTTTGGAGTCTTCTACTTCGACGGGCGTATCCGCCTTCGTTTCGGCGGGCTTTACGGCCTGCGTGGGCTTAGGGCTTTTACGCGTTTCGATCTGAACGAGAGGTTCGTTCGTCTGATCAGCTTCATAGTGAACAGGCTTACGACCGCGAGGCGTATGGTCGGCGTAGTCCGACGGTTCAGCCTTCGTTTTCGTTTCGATCTGAACGAGACCCGAGGACTCAATCGGAAGGTTAAAGGTCAGTTCAGACGGTTTAGCCGCGTCTTGTACCTTGGTTTCGACCTTGGCGTCCTTCGCTTCAACCTTCTGTTCTTGAGCAACGATCGGGGCTGCGGCCTTTACTTCAGTCTCAACGTCAGCCTTCGCTTCCGGCTTGACTTCAGACACTGAGTCAGTTACGGGTTTCGTTTCAACCTCAGCAACCACTGGAGTAGCTTCGACCTGAGTCACCATTTCAGCAACGACTTCAGTGACTTCTGCCGTTTCAGCCTTGACGTCTTCTTTTTCAGCGACAGCGACCGCTTGGTCGTCAGTCGTCTGCGTGTCAGTCGCTGTGGCTTCAGCCGTCTGCTCGGCCCCCGTCTTACTACGACGGCGACGACGCGTACGGCGGCGACGGGTTTCGCCCTGCGTTTCTTCAGCGACTTCTTCGCCTTCAGGACGCTGGGGGTCGACCACGGTTTCTTCGGTCACCGGGGTGGCTGGTTCAATGTCAGCCTTAACGGGTTCGACCGAGGCTTGCACTTCTGGCGTGAGGGCAACCACTTCAGGCATCTGAGCGACATCAGTCGTCACGGGCGTTTCAGGCGTATTGGTTTGCGTTTCGTCCGTCGGACGGCGACGACGAGAGCGACGACGCGTTGTGCGATCAGCGCCTTCGGCCTTCGGCGTAGAGGCTTCAACAACGGCTGGCGCTTCTACCGGACGACGAGCTGGACGTTCGCGACGCTTCTTTTCTTCAACACGCTCTTCAACCTTTTCGGTCTTTTCAGTCTGTTCGGTTCGTTCATTGTTGACACGACGCGTACGCGTAGATTCGCGACGATTGTTGCGACGACCGCGACGACGATCTTCACGAGCGTGTCCCTTTTCTTTCTTTTCTTCAGGCTTCTTGACTTCTTCTTCCTTCTTTTCAGCAGGTTCTTCGTCTTTGTTACCAAAGAAGAAGCTGATGATGCGAGAGAAGAGCCCCTTCTGCGGCGTGACAGGCTGAAGTTGGACGGCCTTGTTGGTGTCGTCCTTTTCTTCCTTCGTCACGGTCGGATGGATAGGCGCTGGATCACGCGGCAACACATTTTTGATGACCGGAACTTGCTTCGGACGTTGCGGCTTATCTTCTTGGCTCTTGAGCGCATACGGGTCGTCAGCTACAGTCGTCACATCTTCGGCGCGGTTAAAGCTCGGCGTCGCATCTTCAAGACGTTCGTCATCCTGACGGAGACGTTCGATATGGTAGTGCGGCGTTTCAAGATGCGTATTCGGGATCAGTACGATCGGCACACGATGACGGGCTTCAAGCTTCGTGATGTCGTTACGCTTTTCGTTCAAGAGGAACGTGGCAACGTCCACTGGCACCTGAGCGTGCACGGCACCCGTGCCTTCCTTCATGGCTTCTTCTTGGAGGATACGAAGCACCTGCAAGGCGCAGCTTTCTGTGTCACGGATAACGCCAACACCATTACAGCGCGGGCAGGTGATGTGACTACCTTCAGAGAGGGCTGGACGCAGACGCTGACGAGAGAGTTCCATCAAGCCAAAGCGGCTGATCTTAGCCATCTGAACACGAGCGCGGTCATAGCGCAAAGCGTCCTTCAAACGCTGTTCAACGGCACGCTGATTCTTTGCATCAGCCATGTCGATAAAGTCGATGACAATCAGGCCACCTAAGTCACGCAAACGCATCTGACGAGCCACTTCATCGGCGGCTTCGCAGTTTGTACGGAAAGCGGTTTCTTCGATGTCAGCACCGCGCGTAGCACGGGCAGAGTTCACGTCGACGGCGACGAGGGCTTCGGTGTGGTCGATCACGATAGCGCCACCCGAGGGCAACGGCACCGTACGGGAATAAGCGGTTTCGATCTGATGCTCGATCTGGAAGCGCGTAAAGAGCGGAATGTCTTCACGATAACGCTTGACGCGATTGACCATGTCAGGCATTACGTGCGCCATGAATTGGCGAGCTTGTTCGTAGATTTCGTCTGTATCAACGAGCACTTCACCGATATCGGGCTGGAAGTAGTCGCGAATGGCGCGAACCACAAGGTTCGATTCTTCAACGATCAAGAAGGGCGGCGGATTGACGCGACGCAATGGACGACCGTCAGCCACGGCGGTCTTCACTAAGGTCGTTGTGCGAAGGCCATTTTCTTCACGCTGTAATTCGTACTGCGGGGTTGCGGCCTCCGAGATGGCTTCCCAGAGCTTCAAGAGGTAGTTCAAGTCCCACTGCAACTCTTCGGTCGTGCGACCGATGCCAGCCGTACGAGCAATGGTCGACATGCCGTGCGGCAAGTCGAGCTTTTCCATGGCTTCACGAAGTTCCTGACGCTCTTCGCCCTCGATACGGCGAGAGACGCCACCACCACGTGGGTTATTGGGCATCAAAACGAGATAGCGACCTGCCAAGCTGATAAACGTGGTGAGGGCAGCCCCCTTGTTGCCACGTTCTTCTTTTTCAACCTGAACGATGAGTTCTTGACCTTCGGTGATGGCATCACGAATCGAACACGAACGCACATCAAGGCCTTCTTTGAAGTAGGCGCGAGAGATTTCTTTGAAGGGAAGGAAGCCGTGACGTTCTTCGCCATAGTTAACGAAGCAGGCTTCAAGGCTGGGTTCAATACGGGTAACAACACCCTTGTAGATATTGGATTTGCGGGCTTCGCGACCGACTGTTTCAATATCAATGTCGATCAGCTTTTGACCGTCAACAATGCCAACACGTGTTTCTTCAGCGTGTGTGGCATTAAAAAGCATGCGCTTCATGGGGATAGCACTCCTGCCGCCACTAACGCGGGCGGACTTTGGGCGTGCCTTGAAAGCGTAGATTAGCCTGTCCAAAGTGAGACTTCGGGCAACGGCAAAGGCGAAAAGAGGTCATGAAGACGTCCATCGATGGAGTCGTCGCCCAAGACAAGGGCGGACTCATCTACGTTGATGTCCTCTCTTCGTTAATGGCATCAAAAGAATCCCGAAAGGGAACAATCTCAGCGAGACCTCTTTTGAGCCAGCCGTCCTGGTTGCTGTCGGGAGCGTCACGGCGCTGTGTCTACCCCAAACCAATAGGGTAACTGGGGAGAGTCAACGCTATACGCATTACGAACGATAGCTGCTCAATCCCTCACAGCATCCGAGCCTTTTTCTTTTGATGAAATCAAGAAAAAGTCCGTCGGTGCATTCGCTGATAAGTCTCATCAGAGCATTTTTCAGACCACACAGATGATCCAACGTCAACCGATTGTTTGGTGCGCTCTAACCGTTGGTTCTGTGAACAACGGGAGCTGCGGTTCAAACATGGCGTTGTCGGGAAAAGGGCTTCATCCCCTTCATAATTCCCGATCAGGGGTCCGCTCTAATGAGGCTGACAGCCCAAAGCGGCAGACAAGTTAATCTTTCTATTCTTGGCAACGAGGTCGAAAACATTTCGACCGTCGCTTGTGGATTGATGCAACGCGTTAACGAACGCTGGCGTGATGTCGAAGCATTTATTCTGGAAACATCGAACGGCGAACACGGTCAAACCAAATGAAGGGAAGGGCTACGCTTTCTGACCGCATCTGGCGGTAACAGCGCTCAAGCATCTGTCCACATCGGGCTTTCATAAAAGCACTTCGCGACGTGCGTTGCGAGCTTAGTAGCAAGCTTCATTCATCGGTGTGACGTCTCGGCGTCGAGTCCATTTGGATGACGACAAACGCAACCAAGCCGTTCGGTACGTGTTGTACCAGACCACTTGTTGAAAAAATCGTTAATCTCACCGCTCCCGTCAGAGAGCCGCGAGTACAAAAAACAGTGAAAACGTGAGAAAATGCGCATCACGATGTAGTGTCACTGCTACATCAGCGCCTGACGGGGCGCGACCTCGTCACGTTTTGTCAAATGGATCAAAAAAGAGACAATTAAAAGGTCTTTTATTTGATCATAACTAGCAAGTATAAACGATGACAGAGCAAAACAAAGCAGAAATTACAATCTACCCGTCATCTCGCGTGAATGCGATGAATACCGAGAAGGTCAATTGGATTCGAATTGGTCCCGATGCTGATGGTCAGCGTGTCGATAATTATTTGATGAAAGTTGCCCGTGGGGTGCCTAAAAGCCATATTTATCGTATTGTTCGAGGTGGCGAAGTGCGTGTCAATAAGAGCCGCGTCAAAGCTGAGACCAAGTTGGTCGAAGGGGATTTGTTGCGCGTGCCGCCTATTCGCATCTCTCAAAAAGCCCAACATAAGCCAGCAGCTGTGCCTTTAGCTGAGGGTGTGTTGCCAGTCCTTTATGAGGACCGCCATCTCTTAATTGTCAATAAACCCTCCGGCATTGCAGCGCATGGCGGCTCTGGGATTTCTCATGGTCTTATTGAACGCTTGCGTGCAACGCGCCCTGACGAACCTTTTTTAGAGTTGGCTCACCGATTAGACCGCGAGACCTCTGGCGCCATCATCGTGTGCCGTAGCCGTAAGGCATTGGTGCGCTTACACGACATGATGAAAGAGGGGGGCGGCATCGAAAAGCACTATCGACTTTTAGTGAAGGGCGATTGGGTGAACGACCGTCAGCACGTCAAAAAGCCCTTGGCTCGCTACTTGTTGCCGTCGGGTGAACGCCGTGTGCGTGTAGATCCTGTTGAAGGGCAGGCCGCACACACGATCTTTACGTTATTAAAGCGTTATGGCGACGTGAGTTTTTTAGACGCTGAACTCAAAACGGGACGCACGCATCAGATTCGTGTTCATGCCCTTTCGCAAGGGTACCCTCTAGTGGGTGACGATAAGTACGGGGATTTCGAATTTAATAAGGCGGTGTCGCATGGCGTACTCGGTGCCCCTTTGAAGCGCATGTTCCTTCATGCGGCTGAACTAAAGTTCGTGCACCCTGTGACGGGAGAACCTTTGCATATTCAAGCCCCGATGCCAGATGACTGTGTGGCTCTTTTGAAGGCCTTAAATGGGAGATAAACAAAATGACCGGTTTTGCACCTAAATACGATCTTTTTGTGTTCGACTGGGATGGCACCGTCATGGATACCACGGCGCTGATTGCTAAAGGTATTCAACATGCCGCCAGAGAAATGGGCTATACCGTGCCGACCTTTGAAGACGCGTGTGGCGTCATTGGCTTAGATTGGCGTAGCGCTATTTTGAAAGTGGTGCCTGAGTGCCCAGAACATGAACACGATCGCTTTGGTGAGATTTATCGCGCTTGGTATATTCCGCATGAAGCCGATGTGATTTTGTTTCCTGGCATGCGTGAACTCATTACGGGTCTTCAAGCGCGAGGCCTTCACACAGCAATTGCGACTGGCAAAAGCCGTGAAGGCTTGCGCCGCGTCTTTTCCCGTACGGGGCTTGAACCCTACTTTGAAACGACGCAGACGGCTTCTGAGTGTTTGCCTAAACCCAATAGCGAAATGCTCGAAAAAATCGAGATTGAATTAGGCGTGCCCCCAGAACGTACAGTCATGATTGGCGACACGACGCATGACGTGATCATGGCTAAGCGCTTTGGTTGCGACGTGGCTGCGATGACGTATGGTGCGTCAACGTTAGACGACTTAGTGGCCTCTGAACCCACGGTCTTATGTGATGATGTGAAGGCTTTGGCCGCCTTCTTAGGGGTTTCTGACTTGGTGAAGGACGTCGACTTTACGCGTTAAGTGTTGTCTAGCGGACGCCAAACAACATCAGCGTGCACCGTTGTGGTAGCACGCTGATATTTTATGGTTTAAGCGTTTGTTGTTAATTCGCTTCGAGTTTACGAACGCCTGGTCCCGACAAGACGCTGCGACCGCTGCCAGGTCGCCCTGTCACAACGATTTGCGCGTCGATACGATCACGAATGCTCTTGACGTGCGAAATGAGACCAATGAGTTTGCCGCTCGACTTTTGTAGGGTCTCTAACGCATAGAGTGCCTTATCAAGGGTTTGCTCGTCCAAGGTCCCAAAGCCTTCGTCTAAGAACAGTGTGTCGACACGTAAGTGTTCACCACCCATTCGTGAGAGTCCCAGGGCTAATGACAAACTCACCATAAAGGTTTCGCCACCCGAGAGGTTTTGCGAGGTTCGCACAATCGCGCCCATGTCTTTATCGAGCACGTTCAGCGCTAAGCCAGACGTGCCGCCCGTCAACAATTGGTAGCGAGAGGTCATGGTCTTCATGGCATCGTTGGCGAGTTTTAACAAAACGCGGAACGTGACTTTTTGTGCGGCTGTACGGAATTTCTTGCCGTCGTGGCTCCCAATCATCTCGTTAAGGATGCTCCACTGATTGACAATGGCCTTTTGGGCTTCAATTTCGCGCTGTGCGTCCGCGACCTTTAGGCGACGTTGATCGTCCGCTTGCAATTGACTGTTGGTTTCAATTTCAAGGCGTTGCGCTTTGGTGTGCGCGTCACTGGCCGCTTCCCATTCGACTTTTAAGGCTTCAGTTGTGAGGGCGGAGAGTGCTTTGCTGGCCTCTTGGGCATGTTCACGTTGGGTGGTTTCTAACCCACCTTTTGCGGTGGCGTGCGCAAGACGCAAGTGTTCAGCCTTCATTTCAATCGCTTCTATTTGCGTGTCAGGCAAATGGGCGGCTAAGACGCTTGTCCAATCGTCAAAGCCTGAAGCCGCGAGCGACGCCTTGAAGGTTTCTTCTTGCTTTGTCGCCTCTTCGGTCAAGACGGTCAAACTTTGGGTTGTCGACGCAATCGTGGCTTTGAGGCTTGCCATCTGCGTATCTGCTTTTTGTAAGGCTGCTTGCGCCTTTGTCCACGCTTGATGCGCAGCTTGGATGGCCGTTTCGAGCAACTGGCGCTTTTCGTCAGGCTTGGTACCACCAAAGCGACGAAGACGTTCGTTTCTGACGTCACTTTCGATCTTACTTTGTGCGTTCGTGGCATCTGTCGCTTGAGTGACTTGCGCCTTAGCGTTTTCAAGTGCCGTTTCGCACTGCGCTAAGGTGGCTTTGAGTGTCGATAACGTACGCTCTTGTTGTTCGAGTTTGGCGATGAGTTCACGACGGACTTTGACGCGATCGGCAAGATGCTGACAGAGGGCCGGGAGGTCAAGATCTGGGCACGACGGGATTTGGGCTCGCGCGGCTTTTTCGTCGGCCTTTTCTTTGGTCGATGCGGCAATGCAGTCCTTTAAGCGTTCTGCACGCGCCAACAGCTGCGCATTTTCTTTTTCTAAGGCAATCGCTTTGTCGTGGGCTGCGGTTTGTTGTGCTTCGAGGGCGAGTTTGGCCTTACGTTCAGCGTCTTGGGCGCGGCGTAACGTAGCCTGTGCCTCAGCATAAGTATTGGTCCACGTGGCCAACGACGCTTGCGTCTCGGTGAGCTTCGCTAAATGCTTAGCGGCATCCGTACGCATCAAGACCGTGAGTCCCGGGTATTGGGCTTCAACGGCCGCAATCGCGCTGGCAATTTGTGTCTTGAGGGTTTGAACGTTAGGGTGTCCTGTGGTTTGCCACCAAGCAGCGACTGTGGGATCTGTGGCTGTATCCGTTAAACGCACTTCGCTGTCAGTCACCGTTGCCTCAAGCGCTAGATAGTTGTTGAGGTGACGTGCCTGGGCGATTTCGTCACTGAGCGTACGCATGCGTTCTAGCGTCGAGGCATAGCTATTCCCAGCACTCAAGGCGTTAAGTGTGTTGTCCGCTTCAAGTGTCGCGTGCTGACACGTGGCATAGGTGGTCTTTGCAGCTTCAACCTGTTGGTTTAAGGTTTCGACATCCTTTTTTAAGCGTGCCACGACTTCTTCACTTTGCGTTTTGGCTTTGGCGTGCTCGCGGTATTGCTGACGAAGGTGCTCAAGGTTTTCTCGAGCGCGATTTAAAAGCGCCAAAGGCCCTTCGAGGAGTTCGTCTCCGGTCGTCTTTTGGGCGTCGACCTGAAGTTGTGCCACCGTGGCTTCAAGCGTTTTGTATTTGGCTTGGGTTTGTGTGTGGGTAGCTGATGAAGCCTGAAGCTGGGCTTTTGCGAGCGCTTCACCTTCTTTTAAACCTTTGAGTGTATTGGCGAGTGTGGCTAGGCGCGCGTCGAGCGTGAGCATCGCTTGATAATCAGGCTCAAATGCTTCACGCGCTGCTTTGGCACGTTGATGGTTTTCTGAGGCTGCTGAAAGCGCTCCTTGAAACTGCGGATAGTATTCGGTGAGCGTTGCGAGCTGTTGGTTGAGTTGGGCTAAGTGCGCTTGAGTGCTTTGCGCTTTTTGCAAGGTCGCGTCTAAAACCTGATGGTCTTGATAGGGACGCATCGCTTGGCGCCCCGAGGTCGCACGTTGACGCTGGGGTTCAAAGGCGGTGATTTGGGCTTCCGTTGCACGCACTTCGGCTTCTTTTTGCGTGACGGCACGTGTCAAGGCATCCAAACGCTCACGCCAACGGTAGGCTGTTTCGAGTGTTTGGGCTTGAGCTTTTAAGCCTGGCAACTGCTTTTGGAGGTCGGCGAGCGTGGCGCTCAATGCTTCGCGTACCGATTCGTCCAAGAGTTGCATTCCTTCAAGACGAGTTTGCAACGCTTTAAGGTGTTCGTTTTCGAGTTTATAGCGATTGAAGATCCCGATACTGATCTCGGTATAGATGTCCGTCCCTGTGATTTTTTCGAGTAAGTTCGCGCGTTCGTCTTCGTTGGCCTTTAAAAAGTTGGCAAAAGCGCCTTGAGCGAGCAAAACTGAGCGCGTGAAAATCTCAAAGGTCATGTGCGTGACTTCTTGCACTTTCTTGACCCACTCGTTCTTTTTGGTCGCAATGACTTCGCCTTCTTCGTCGTCAGGGCGTGCGTAACGAATAAGTTCGACTTCGTCGTCAGAGAGTTTGCCCGTACGCTTCGTGCGACGTGACCAACGAGAGAGATATTCGATGCCGTCAGACTCAAAGCGAACGCGTGCTTCGGTCATCTTTTCGCCTTTCGTCAGCACAGGACACGCGTCATCACCTTCGAGTTTGCTTGTTGCATCGCGTAGTCGTGGTGTTGTGGCATAAAGCGCTAGAGAAACAGCATCCAAAATGGTACTTTTACCGGCGCCCGTCGGTCCAATAATGGCAAAGAGGGGGCTACGCTTAAAGTCGGCATGGGTAAAGTCAATTTCCCAAGTGCCGGCAAGCGAATTGATATTCGTAAAACGGAGTTTCAAGAGTCGCATCGCTTAGAGGTCCTTCTGGGTTTCGTTGTGTTTGGCTGGCGTCGTTTCGTCAGCTGGGTGACGCTTGATGTGCACTTCGTCGACGATCTCATGGAATAAGTTTGCGAGGAGGTCAAAGCGCGCTTCGGCCGTCGTGTCATCTTCGCTGTGTTCACGCAAGTAGGCCTTAAACACCGCATCGGGCGTGAGGTCTGAAAGGTCTGGTGCTTCTTCGTTGGCTTGCGCGTAACGTGCGGCTAAGGTCTCGTTACGAACGGCCGTGACAATGACCCCATGGGCTTCGCCATACAGGGTGAGTTCGTTAGAGAGGTCAGGGAGGCATTCGTTAGACGTAAGCGTGGCTTCGACAAAGGGCATGGCATAGGTTTGCCCCGCCTGGTCGATCCCCGCTTTGAGGTCTTCAAACGTGCCTTTAATCTGTACAAACTGACGAGGTTGTTTGACAGGCAAGGTTTCAATCGACATGGTGCCCTTCTCATCAAACGTCACTTCGACAATGTGATGGTAATAAGCCATGTGTGAGTAGGAGAGGGCAACGGGCGAGCCGCTATAGCGCATGGGTACATTGGATTTGACGACTTGACCATGATGAATGTGACCTAAGGCCACATAGTCCCAACCGTCACCAAAGGCATCGGCAGTGACATTACGCAAAGTGCCAACATAGACGCTATCGTTATGTTCAACAGGGTCGCTATTGGGTTTCAGTTTGGAGCCCGTAACAAAGAGATGCCCCATGGCGATCATGGGGACGCGAGTCCCTTGGAGTTCATCCATGAGGAGGCTATGCACTGCGTCGTAGTGTGTACGTACGCCAGACGCAAAGCGTTGCGCGCGATCCGCGTCCGTGTCATCCATGGTGCCACGACGAACATCTCCTTCTCTCAAATAGGGAACCGCCGCTACAGCCAAATAAGGGGTGCCGTCTTCATCGCGCAAAACAAAGTTTTGAGTTTCGGCCGTGTCGCCAGCGACATAACAACGTAAGGTTTCAAGGAGCGCACGAGGGGCTTCTAAAAAGCGTTGAGAGTCATGGTTGCCTGCCGTCACAATCGTGGCACGCACCGATGTGCCTTCAAGCGAACGCATAAAGTCGTAATAGAGGCGCTGAGCACTATTAGCGGGCATGGACGTATCAAAAACGTCACCTGCAATCAACAAAACGTCTGGTTTGCGATCGGCAATCATCGCTAATAGATCGTTGAAGAACTGATGAAAGTCTTCAGTGCGATCAATGTTGCCGAGTCCTTTGCCGATATGCCAGTCGGCCGAATGAAAGATGCGTAATGGTTTCAAAATGATCTCTCCAAACGAGTGGTTGAGATCATTATGACAAAGGCCGCGACAATCGGTGTCGCGGCCAAATAGTCGAGAACAAGTTTAGCGTTAGTTTAAGGCGTCGTGGTTTGTGTCAATCGCGCTTTAGCGGGCGTATTGAAGGTGGGCTTAGACTTATTGCTCGAAGGCTTGGCATGGGCTTTGGCCCATTGTGCTGCTTCACGACCAGCCACGCGGCCAAACACCAAGGCGGTTGTGAGCCCAGTGCCCTCAAGTCGGCTTTGTCCTAAAATGCCGCCCGTGACTTCGCCTGCTGCATAAAGACCAGGAATAGCACCTTGCTTCGTGAGGACACGCGTATCCGTATCGACTTTGACGCCACCTAAAGAGGTATGAATCCCAGGACGGACGCTGACGGCATAAAGGGGCGAATGATTCAAGCGGCTCGTCATTAAGCTGCGCTTGAAGTCCCCGTCTTTATCTAATTCGACAAAGTTACGGTAGCGCTGCATCGTGTCACGAAGTTTTTCGGCGGGCACACGAATGCCGCGAGCGAGTTCAACTTCGGTGTTGCCACGAATGAAATATCCCGAACGTGCGTAGCTCGCTAAGACGGGCATGCTATCCAAAAGGGTTTGGTCAAAAATGAGCCAGGCACGACCATGATTCTTGGTTTGAATTTGGTTTGCGAGGTCTGGCGAGAGTTCGTCGGCGAAACGCTCCCCTTGATCATTGACGAGGATGGCACCGTTGACGCGAGCCTGACGAGGAATGACAAGGCCCGAGAAGGGTAACGTCGTCGGATGAATCGTGACAGCATTCATATTGACGGTTTCTGCCCCCAGGGTTTCAGCCATGCGAATACCGTCACCCGTGGCTGCTGGCGAATTGGTGCTTTGAAGCCCTTCGGAATTTTCGATATACGTGGTAACCATGCTCTCGTTGGCACAAAAACCACCCGTTGCAATAATGACGGCCGGGGCTTTGAGGTGACGACGTTGACCGGCGGCGTTTTCAATCACCACACCATTGACTTGGCCATTTTCGTTGAGGGCAATGCTCTGAACAGATGAATGGGTCTGGATGGGAATATGATGGCTGTCCACCCCATGTAAGAGGGCTTTGATGACTTCTTCACCGATATAGCCGCCGTTAGCTGGCTGAATGCCGCGACGCGAAATCGAGCCGTCGTCCTCTTCTGCTCGGCAGCTCGCTTTCAAGTTTTGGTCACGTGTCATACAGAATGACTGCAAATTGGCACCAAACGAACGCAACCATTCCACCGTGTCGCCAGATTCAGTGACGACCTTTTTCATAAGGTTCGCATCAAGCGTACGGCCACCCTCGCGAATCATGTCGGATTCAAGACGTTCAGCTTCAAGACGGTTGTCTTTAGGAATACCAAGCATAAAGCTCGCTGCTAAGACCGTATTGCCACCAATAAAGGGCATTTTTTCGACCACGATCACTTTGGCACCATTTTCAGCGGCAGAGACGGCTGAACTTAAACCTGCGCCCCCAGCTCCAATCACAATGACGTCAAAGTTGGTGGCGTCATGAGCTTGAGTAGCATCGGTCGAGGTGGCAAAAGCGGCAGTGTTCACGAAGCACGCAAGACCAAGACCCGCAACAAGCCCAACGGCTTGACGACCGACGTGCGTCATTCTTTGCGCGAAATGGGAACGAAACGATGTTTGACCAAATCGAGGGAAATGCATAGTGAGGGCTTGTGGGTGGAAGACAAAAAGGGTGGAAATGGTGGTTTACGAGAGGGTCTCTCGGGTTTTCCCGTACTGAAAGGATAGCAAACTTTAAGCCTTCAGATGAGGTTTATTTACAACAAATGCGAGAAGAAAGTAAAGAGTTGAGTGGAATCCCATAAATATGGGATGGGAGAGTTCTCTAAAAAATGTGGTCGCTATTCATCAGATGAATAGCGAAGGAGGTCGAACAATGTGGAAATTGTTGTGCTTTAGCTACAACGGTTTACCTCTTTGGGGATAGAAGGTTTAGGTACGAAGGTTGATTAATAGGACTTTACCTTAATGCGTAAGAAGGGTTGTCAGGTGTTTTCAAGAGAGGCACACTCACCTTGCGACGACAGAGCCTCCTGTCGAAACAAGATACCCGTCGAGCTCGTTGACCGTTCAGATGTCAGGTCCCCAATCGACGGCACAACAACAACTTTCAATGAAGGATCCCCCCATGGAAGTATCTCGCAGAAGTTTTCTCAAGCGCGGTCTGCTTCTCGGCGGCGGTGCGGCCTCCGGTTTGATCGGAACAGCCCATGCGGCTCGACTTGGCGGTTCGGTATCGCCTTATAAGCTGACGAGCGTGACCGAAACGACGAATATCTGCTGCTATTGCTCTGGTGGTTGTGGCACGATTTGCTCGACCCGCAATGGTGAACTTATTAATCTTGAAGGTGACCCTGATCATCCGGTCAATCTTGGCGGTCTTTGCCCGAAGGGCGCTGCCATGTGGGGCCTTCGCAATATCGTGACGAAGGATCGTCGTGCTCAGCTCCATCCGGATCGTGTGCTGTATCCGATGGTTCGTCGCCCGGGTAGCAAGGAATGGGAACGCCTTTCTTGGGAACAAGCTGCCGCTGAAATTGCTCGCCATGTCAAGAAGACCCGTGACGCTTCCTTCGTAGAAAAAGAAGGCGATGTGACGGTTAACCGTTGCGATGGTATTGCTAGCTTGGGCGCTGCTCAGCTCAATAACGAAGAAGCTTGGCTTGTTCAGAAGTTTGCTCGTAGCTTGGGTGTTGCCGCGATCGACAACCAGACGCGTGTTTGCCACTCCTCGACTGTGTCTGGTCTTGCGCCGACCTTTGGCCGTGGTTCTATGACGAGTCACTGGTGCGACTTTGCGAACTCCGACGTCATCATGTCGATTGGTTCCAATAACGTCGAAAACCATCCGCTTTCTTCTCGTTGGGTTGAACGTGCTCAGGATAAGGGGGCTACGTGGATTGTGGTCGACCCGCGTTATTCCCGTTCTGCTGCCCGTGCAGACATCTACGCACGCATTCGTCCTGGTACCGACTTGGCCTTCTACGGCGGTCTTATCAACTACATTCTCCAGAACGAGCTCTATCAGAAAGAATACGTCCTTCACTATACGAATGCGGCTTGTCTGATCCGTCCGGATTACAAGTTTGACGTAAAGAATGGTCTCTTCTCTGGTTGGAATCCCGAAACGAAGCGCTACGACAACGAAACCTGGGGTTACGATGTCGATAAGAAGGCTGTTTGGGATACCTCCGAAGGGTCTGCCTTTGCTTGGGTGAATCGTCCGGGGACGCCGAAATTCCGCACGCCTGACCTCAAGGTTTTGAAGCGCGACATGACGCTCCAGGATCCGAACTGCGTTCTTAATGTGATGAAGCGTCACTATGCTCGTTACACGCCAGAACTCGTGACCCAGGTCACGGGTATGGATCCCGATGTGATGAAGAAGGTTTGGGAAGTCTTTGCCTCGACCGGTGCTCGTGATAAGGCAGGTTCCATCCTCTACGCTTTGGGTCAGACGCAGCATACGTATGGTTCTCAGAACTGCCGCGCCATGTGCGTGATCCAGTTGTTGCTCGGTAACATCGGTATTGCCGGTGGTGGTATTAACGCCCTTCGTGGTGAACCGAACGTTCAGGGTTCGACCGACGTTGGCGCGAGCTCCCACCAGGCTCCTGCCTATCTTTCTTGGCCGACCGGTAAGAAGCATCCGACCTTGGCTGACTACCTCACGAACGAAACCTATGCTGCTGGCTACTATGCCAACAAGCCGAAGTTCTGGATTTCTGCCCTTCGTGAATGGTTCGGCAAGAACGCCACGGTCGAAAACGACTACTGCTATGACTTGCTCCCGAAGATCAGTCCGAAGCTTGACTACGGTGACTACTCCACGATCATGTCTTTCAATAACATGCGTGATGATGTCATCAAGGGGTATTTCTGCTGGGGTATGAACCCGGCCCACTCCACGCCAAACGCTAAACATGCTCGTAACAGCATGGCTAAGCTTGATTGGCTCGTTGTGGCTGACTGGTTCGAAACTGAAACGGCATGCTTCTGGCGCGCGCCTGACATGAAGCCTGAAGAAATTCAGACCGAAGTCTACTTCTTGCCAGCTGCCTTGATCTACGAAAAGATTGGCTCTATCAATAATTCTGGTCGTTGGATCCAGTGGCGTGAAAAGGCTATTGAACCGCCGGGAGAATGTAAGTCTGACTTTGACATGATGATGCTTCTTTGGAAGCACATCCGCGCCCTCTATGAAAAGGAAGGCGGTGCATGTCCTGACCAGATCTTGAAGTCCAACTGGGATTACACGATCGATGGTAAGCCTGATCTTCGTGCACTTTGCTGGGCTTTGAATGGTTACAGCACGAAGGACAACACGCTCTTGAAGGGCTATGCTCAGTTGCAGGCTGACGGTTCGACGGCTTGCGGTATGTGGGTCTTCTCTGGCTACTACAACAACGAAGCGACGAAGCTCGATCCGATGAAGCAGCCGATGACGAACCGTAGCAAGGATGACCCAACGGGGCTCGGTCTCTTCCCGGGTTGGTCCTTCGCTTGGCCAGCTAACCGTCGTATTCTTTACAACCGTTGCTCCGCTGACCCGCAGGGTAAGCCTTGGGATCCGAAGCGCGTCTTGGTTGAATGGAACGGTCAGAAGTGGCTCCAAAATGACGTGGGTGACTTCGTGACGGCAAAGGCGCCAGACGATAATGCCTTCTTCATGACGTGGGAACAGAATGCTCGTCTCTTCTCCTACCCGATGGCTGATGGTCCGTTGCCTGAACACTTTGAACCGCATGAAGCCCCGTGCGAAAACTTGTTGAACGGTGCTGGTGGCAACCCGTGCGCTCGCTTTACGGACGACCCGTCTGTGCAGCGTGGCGACATCAAGGACTATCCGTATGTGGTGACCACGTATTCGGTCGTTGAACACTGGCAGTCTGGTACGCAGACCCGTAACATCCCGTGGCTTAACGAACTCATCCCGAGCAACTTCATCGAAATTTCCGAAGAGCTTGCGAAGGAAAAGGGCATTCGTCCGGGTGACAAGGTACGCGTTTGGAATAACCGTGGATCTGTCGTCGTCGATGCGATGATCACGATTCGCATGAAGCCCATGATGATTAATGGCAAGTTGACGCACATCGTTGGTATGCCGCATCACTTCTCTTGGGCAACCAAGCTTGCGACGGGTGACAACGTCAACGACTTGCCGCCTAACGTGGGTGATCCAAACTCGTACATTCCTGAATACAAGGCATTCCTTGTCAACCTTGAAAAGGCAGCCTAACGGCATGCCAATGGAGATGAATGATGGCTAATACTAAAGAAGTCGCCATGCTGTTCGACTCTTCGCATTGCACTGGCTGCAAAGGTTGCCAGGTGGCTTGCAAGCAGTGGAATATGCTCCCGTCGGCGTTAGGCCTCAATGAAAACAAGTTCTCGGGTTCTTATCAGAATCCGCCTGATCTGAATGGGGATACCCGTTTGGTGATGACGTTCGATGAAAAGGAATCTGGTAACAAGTATCAGCCGATTAACTTTGCGATCGGTCGTCGCTCTTGCTTCCACTGCACGGATGCGGCTTGTGTTGCGATCTGTTCTTCAGGCGCACTCTATAAGAACGAAAACGGTGTTGTGTCTTATGACACCGAAAAGTGCAACGGCTGCACCTATTGCCAGTCTGCTTGCCCGTTCGATGTGCCTCGCTTCCGTCCGGGCGACGGTTTGATCGACAAGTGCACACTTTGCATTGACCGTCTTGAAGAGGGTGGTGTGCCAGCGTGCGTGAAGACCTGCCAGCCTGAAGCGCTGAAGTTTGGCCCGCGTGACGAAATGATCGCTTTGGGTCAGAAGCGTGTTGAATTCCTGAAGAAGAAGGGGTTCGATAAGGCTGAACTTTACGGTGTCAATGAAATGGGCGGTTTGCACGTGTTGCAGGTTTGCCAGTTTGGTCATGAGGCGTATGGCCTTCCGACCGATCCGAAGCCTAACAAGATGGTGGGCATGGTTGATACGATGCGTAAGGTCACTGGCGTGGGTATCGCTGCGGTGCTCGCAGGTTTGGCTGTTTCCTTCATCGCTGCCACGGGTTATCGCCGTGAAAAGGTGACGATTGAAGAAGCTAAGAAGTCCTGGACGCCTGAACAGCGTGCTTTGGCCGATCGTGAAGTCAAGGAGCTTCTTGAAAAAGAAGCCTCCGGTAAATAACAACGAAGGAGACACAGAATGACCAAGTACATTCAGCGTCACTCTCTGCTCACTCGTGTCACCCATGGGGTAGTGGCCATCAGCTGTATCCTGTTGGCGGTGACCGGTGTGTTCGTGTTCGTCCCGAGCCTCGGTGGTGGCATCATGGGTGGTGAATTCACGCAGACGATGCGTATGCTTCACCGCGTGTTTGCGATTCCCTTTATCTTGGTGCCGCTCTTTGCGGTGCTGAAGTCCCCGAAGGGCTTCGTGCACCTCTTCAAAGAAGACATCTTTGGTAAGTGGGACCGTGATGACCTTGCCTGGGCGATGAAGTTCCCGTTCTACCTCTTTGCCCCTGGCAAGGTGCATATGCCGCCGCAACACCACGTGAAGTCTGCTCAGCGTTTGGCTGACGGTGCCCTCGTGTTCTTCTGCATCGGTCTGGCGCTCTCCGGTATGGTCCTTTGGCTCAATACGGGGCTCTTGCCTGATGGTGGCATGAAGGTGGCTTTCAGCCCTGACACCTTGCTTCTTGCTCACTTGGCGCACGATGTCTTCTTCTTCTTGACGGTCTTTGTGGGTATTGCTCACATCTACCTTGGTGCTGGTATCTTCCAGCCGTACCGTGGTACCGCTCGCATCATGTTCGGTGACGGTAAGGTGAGCGAATCCGACGCTGCTTACCACTGGGGTTACTGGGCTAACCAGGAAATCGCGCTCGGTAAGAACGTGACCGAAGAAAAGGATGACAAGAACGCTAAGTAACGTTTAACTCCTCCAGAGTAAGGTTAGGTTGTTGGGCCTAACCCCCAAGGCGGGCCTCAGTGAAACGAGGCCCGTCTGGAAAGAGAACTGGGTCGTTTTCTTTCCAGACGCCCCAAACCATTGGGCGCAATACAACAAAATCAACACCTGGCGCTGTGGCTTCATTGAAAGCACATATCGCTATCAAAAAAAGGACAATCATCATGTTGAACCGCAAGTCGATGGAACGTTCGCTCGCTCGTGCCACGGGTCATAAAGACGAAAGTGTGACTGCGCGCTTGGCTTTTTTTGCACCAGCACTTTTGAAGGCTGCTGATCTTCGCAAGGCGATGACACTTGACCTTCCCGAATGGTCTGACGAGATGGTTGAAGCTGCGCGTGATGGCAAGGCCACCTTGCTCGCACAAGCCCCGATGATGATCGATAAAGAACGCTTTTTGGGTGTTGTGAACGAAATCACGCAAGCCTTGCTCGCCAATGAAACGATCGAAGGTGACTTGTTAGCGCGTTGCCAGGCCGTCGATTGGACGCGCTTTGCCTCTGAAGACCTTCTCGCAACAGCGGGTCGCGATCCGATGGCTTACTTGGCCGACATTGAAGCGTTGGCTTCTGACGATGATTTGCTCGACTACTACTTGCTGCCCGTCCTTGGACTCTCGCTTCGCGTTTTCTTAGATGAAGCCGCTGAAGAAGGTAGCCGCTTGATTGCAAAGACGGCGACCGATACGACCCACCATAATCGTCCGTTGGCTTGCCCGGTGTGTGGCGCTGAGGCCGCGATTGCGTCGGTAACTGATACGCCGCTCAACGGTCATGTGAAGCAGTTGTGGTGTACGTGTTGCGGTGGTCACTGGGTCTTTGAACGCATTCGCTGTGCTCACTGTGGCGACCAGGCCGTATCTGATTTGTCGTACGTCCATGACGAAGCAGACGAAGCGCACCGCCTCCACGTCTGCACGGGTTGCCATACGGCCTTCCCGACGGTTTTTGCTGGCGAAGAAATGAATTTCTGTGCCGATATTGAACAGATTGTGATGACGGGTCTTGAACTCTTTTATGAGAATGCCGTCAAGGGTGAAGCCTCGGCATAATTGTTGCCGTGTCGCATTGCTAGGAGTTTGCCATGGCCCTTTATCAGCAACCTCACACCGTGGTTTATGACACGCCTTCTGGGTTAGATCAAGTCTCTAGTTTGACGCCTAACCCAGGTACCGCTCGTCTGGGTGCCCATGAAGTCACCGTACACCGATTAAACGATCCTGTGCCTAGCGTGGATTGGGTCGCAGAAGAGGTACCTGTAGCGCTCGTATATAACGGGATTTCACACGCGGTGATGATGGCATCTCCTTCAATGCTCGAAGAATTCGCTTTGGGCTTTTCGCTTGCTGAAGGCATCATCCCTGATGCTTCCCACCTTTACGCTTGTGATGTCCATGAGGCTTGCCGTGGTCTAGAAGTCAATATGACGATTTCGTCTGAGTGCTTTTGGAAACTTAAAGACCGTCGCCGTTCTATGACGGGGCGTACGGGTTGCGGCATTTGTGGCGTCGAGAGCCTTTCTGAAGCCGTACGTGAAAAGCGCGTGGTGCCCCATGAACAAACTTTCTCGATGAGTGCTTATCCACAAGCGCTGAGTTACCTCGAAGAGGTTGAACAATTAGGCCGTCTTACGGGCTGTACGCACGCTGCGGTCTGGGTGCACCCCGATGGTCGCTTTGCGGGTGGCGCTGAAGACGTGGGTCGTCACGTTGCGCTCGATAAATTGTTAGGCCTTCGCGCTAAAAAGGGTTGGAAAGACGGGGCGCTTGTGATTAGTTCACGCGCTTCGTATGAAATGGTTCAAAAGGCTGCGATGTGCGGCATTGAAATTATCTTTGCAGTGTCTGCACCCACAGCCTTGGCTGTGGATTTAGCAAAAGAGTGTGGCGTAACGTTGGCAGCATTCTGTCGTCGCGGACGTGCCAACGTTTACTCACATCCTGAGCGCCTGATTGGCCTCTAGGAAACTTCTAAAGGGATTGCTTTCGGTTTACCTTTTTTCCGAAAGTTTTTAGTAGCGGAAGGTCTTTGATGGACTTTCCGCTCTTTTTTGCCGCGTTTTTTACGATAGGGTGTTTATTGTAGCCGTTGAAAATCCCTCTTGTAGAGTTTAAGTAAGTGTGATCATGCGTCTATACCGTAAATATGGGACGCTTCTTTAATCCCGAGTAATCCGGTCGGGTATAAACTGCCAAATAGACCACAATGCAATGTGGCATTTCTTTCACACAAAAATCCAACAAAAGGAATCCCTGCCATGACTCAGTCCCCCGCAGATGTGAAGCCTACGTCAGGTGTCAAAGGTACGAGCCCCGCGATGGTCGCCGCATACGCGATTGCTATTGCGTTAGGTGTTTGCAGTGGCCTTTGGGGCGGCGAGATGATTCACGCGTTCGCAGACTTTGTGAGCTCGATTTTTATTCGCCTCTTTAAATTTATTAGTATCCCGATTATTGCGGTTTCGATTATTGCGACCTTGGCCAGCATCTCTCGCTCGAGTGAATCGGGTCGCATTTTCCGTCACACGATCTTTTATACGTTGCTGACGACCATTTTGGCTGCTGCTTTGGCAGCCGTTCTTTACGTCATCTTCTCGCCGGCTAACGTGGCTGTCACGTCCGCGGCCGTGCCTCAGGTGACCGAACACTCTTACCTTGAATACATCCAGTCGGTGATTCCTGACAATTTCTTGGCGCCCTTCTTGTCGGCCAATGTGTTGTCGGTCTTGCTTGTCTCGGCCGCGATTGGGATTGCAATTTCTCGCTTGCCGCGCAATAGCCGCTCTCAAGAAGTCTTGTTGGCGTTCTTTACGGGCGCTCAGGAAGTCCTCTTCATTCTCGTTAAGTGGTTGATCTTCGTGTTGCCGATTGGGATCTTTGGCTTTATTTCTGGCCTCGTGGTCGAAATGTCAAAGGGTGTGGCAATCGGTGGTTTGGGCACCTATTTTGTGGTGATTTTGGCTGCGAACTTTATCCAGATGTTGGTGGTTTTGCCACTACTCATGCTTGCTCGTGGTCTTAACCCGATCAAGGTGGCTCGCGGTATGGCACCGGCCTTGGCGGTGGCCTTCTTCTCGAAGTCGTCTGCGGGTACCCTCCCTGTCACCATGGCCTGCTCCGAAAATAACGTGGGTGTGAGCCGTCCCGTCTCTCGCTTCGTGCTCCCAATTTGCACGACGATCAACATGAATGGTTGCGCGGCCTTTATTCTTGTCACCGTGGTTTACCTTATGCAAAACGCAGGTGCTGAAATCACGCCGCTCATGCTTGCCGCTTGGGTTTTGATTTCGACCTTGGCTGCTGTGGGTAACGCTGGTGTGCCGATGGGTTGCTTCTTCTTGTCGGCTAGCTTGCTCGCAAGCATGAACGTGCCCATTATGCTCATGGGTGTCATTCTTCCTTTCTACGCCGTCATTGACATGATCGAAACGACGTTGAATGTTTGGTCGGATAGTACCGTCGCTGCGATGGTCAATCATGACCTTGAAAAGGACGAAGACGTTCACGAAGTGAAGGTTGCTCCATAAAGCAAAAGACGCTTCTTGATTGTTAGATCGAACGCAAAGGCCGCTCATGAATGGGCGGCCTTTTGCATGAGAGGATCTGACCATAGAGCGATTTCAGCAGCCCTTGCAGTGGAGATCGAGAGCTAGCCTTGCAGCTACTCTACGGAACGTTTGGTCAATGGAGTGGATAAGGTTGACAAGAAGTGCTGAGGAGGAGAGACGAGGGCTAAACAGGGTATGCCAAAGAGTAGGGGAGCCCGATAAAGCAAAAACCCAAGCAACGTTTGCCTGGGCTTTTGAGATGGTGTGCGATCGCGCACTTTGAAGGTGAGGAGAGGTGCCTCTTAATGGCGCTTAGCTTCACCAATCAAATGCGTACTGTCGTATTCCTTCTGATTGCGATGATGCTTCAAAATAACGAGGAGCATCGAAGAAGAAACGAAAATACCAAAGACCATCATGGTGGCAGGTACCGAGAGATCCAACTTGATGAGAAGGGCATAGACGCCAAGCATCACAAGAATCGAGGAGTTTTCGTTAAAGTTTTGAACGGCAATCGAACGACCGGCACTCATCAATACATGGCCACGGTGCTGCAAAAGGGCGTTCATTGGTACCACGAAGAAGCCAGCGCAGATACCCACGAGAATCATGATGACGCCGGCAATCATGACTGCCCAAGAGAGTTCAAAACCCATGAGGTTGATGCCGCCAGCGGGGGCCACGTCACGCGTAAAGTAAGAAGCGCCAATGACAAGAATGCCCATGCAGACACCCATCGGGAGTACGTTGAGCGACTTCTTCAAAGGAATCTTGGCAGCAGCTAAGACAGCACCCACAGCGATGCCAAGGCTCACAACAGCCTGCATGATGGCACCCTGAGAGAGGTCCATCCCTAAGGCATGGTCACACCACTTTAAGACGAGGAACTGAAGGACAGCACCAGCGCCCCAAAAGAGCGTGGTGACAGAAAGCGAAATCTGACCCAAACGGTCGCTCCAAAGGAGACGGCAACTCTGAATAAAGCCACGAATGGAGTCGGCGGGATCAAATTTTTGCGGCGGATAACGAACGCCCGTATCAGGAATAGCGAGGTTCACAGCGGACGCTGCTAAATAAACAAAGGCAATCGCAAAGATGGCAGCTTCAGCAAAGCTATGAAGCCCTAAGAGATCAAGGTGGCAAAGATCCAAAATCGGTTGAGCAATTTCAGGCTTAATCAAAACGCCACCAAGCACCACACCAAGAATAATGGAGCCCACTGTTAGACCTTCGATCCAACCATTGGCAATCACTAATTTTTGAGGCGGTAAGAGTTCGGTGAGAATGCCATACTTCGCGGGGGAATAGGCAGCGGCCCCGACACCGACCACCGCATAGGCCAATAAGGGATGGCCACCAAAGAGCATTAATAAGCAACCGACCGCTTTCACGAAGTTCGTGAGGAACATCACACGCCCTTTAGGCATGGAGTCTGCGAAGATGCCGACCCAGGCGGCTAAGCACACATAGCTCACCACAAAGAAGAGTTTTAGAAGCGGGGTCATCCATTCGGGCGCTTGAATGCTTGTCAAGAGGGCAATGGCAGCGATGAGCAGTGCGTTGTCGGCCAGAGACGACAAAAACTGCGCACACATAATGGTGTAAAAACCGCGATTCATGGTCTAAATTTAAAAAAAAGTCGGTCGATTAATAATGTTCAATCTTCTAAGTTTATCCCGTCTGAGTCGCTTCGTGGTAGGGGGAGGTGGTTCATTTCGTCCGTAGAATTGTGCCAAACGATGATTTCTCCTCCGAAAGCCCGTCGAGGCGAGTAAGATTAAAAGGTTTTTTCCAAGAGGCAATTGTTCTAACAATTGTCCAAACCGCAACGAAATAGAGTTTTTCGAGTGCCTCGTCCCATATACGCTGAAATTGATATTCAGGCGCTAAAGCATAATCTTGCGCGCCTGCGTCAGAGTGTCGGTGACCGTACCCTTTGGGCGGTCGTGAAAGCGAATGCCTATGGCCATGGTTTAGAAAATGCCGTAGAAGCTTTTGCCGATGCTGATGGTTTTGCCACGATTGATCTTTGCGACGCTGAACGCGCGCGTCGTGCAGGTTGGCATAAGCGCGTGCTGTTGCTTGAAGGTTTTTTTGACGCTACGGATATTGAGCCTTTACAGGATCTCGATGTTGAAACGGTGATCCATTCGCTTTGGCAGATTGATATCTTAAAAAATCATCCTTTGCGTGAAGTCAAGGTTCACATCAAAGTGAATTCGGGCATGAATCGCTTAGGATTTTTGCCGGTTGAAGTCGGTACGATCTACGATCAGTTGATGGCGATCCCTGGTGTCAAGGTGATGGGCGTTGTGACCCACTTTGCTAATGCCGAACCGAGTTATTTAGGCACGGCGCCCGCCTCCGTGAGCCGTCAGCTTACGCGCATGGGTAAGCTCGCGCATTCTGCGACGGCAGCGTGCATGGCGAACTCTGCGGCTATCCTTTGGCACCCTGAAGTGGGTGGCGACGGTGTGCGCGCTGGCGTGGCGCTCTATGGCGTGAGCCCAGACGCTCATATTTCGTCCGAAGAGTTGGGACTTAAGCCCGCTATGACGCTTTCGGCCAAGATCATTGCTGTTCAAGAGATCGCCCCAGGTGAAGCAGTGGGCTACGGCTCTCGTTGGATTGCTGAGCGTCCGACGCGTATTGGTGTGGTGGCTTGTGGCTATGCTGACGGCTATCCGCGTACGATGCCTGACGGTGCACCGACTTGGGTCGAAGGACAGATTGCACCGCTCGTCGGGGCTGTCTCCATGGATATGCTTGAAATCGATATTACGGATATCCCAGCTGCAGGGTTAGGTAGCCGTGTCGAATTGTGGGGTCGTAATCTGCCTGTCAATCGTGTCGCGAGCGCGGCTGGTACGATCGGTTATGAACTCATTTGCGCCCTCGCTCGTCGCGTCCCTCTTCGCATTAAACATTAATTGACTTCAGATGGCCCCACGATCTCCTAAGACCAAAACTGAATTTGTTTGTACGGAATGCGGCGGTACAACGCCAAAGTGGCAAGGACAATGTCCACATTGCCGTGCTTGGAATACGCTTCAAGAATTTAAAGTTAGCCAAGGCGTCTCTGCGCGCTATGGCTCTTCAGCACCTCGTCCTGTTGGGGGCTTCGTCGATACGTCAGGGTCGCTTCAAGACTTGGCTGATGTCACGATCGAGGAAATTCCTCGTACTGTCACGGGATTGGGTGAATTTGACCGTGTGATGGGTGGTGGCCTTGTTAAAGGATGTGTTGCCCTGATCGGTGGTGACCCAGGTATCGGCAAGTCGACCTTGTTGCTTCAAGTGATGGCTCGATTGGTGGGGCTAGGGCATTCGGCCCTTTATGTGTCGGGTGAAGAAAGTCCAACGCAAATCGCGTTACGTGCGCAACGCCTTCAGCTTGAACCCCGTGGTTTGACGCTGATGAGCGAAATTGAACTCGAACATATTGAAAATGTGATTTCAAATCGTAAACCTGAATTTGTCGTAATTGACTCGATTCAGACGATTTTTTCGAGTGCGCTCGATAGTGCGCCAGGCTCAGTTTCTCAGGTTCGAGAGTGTGCAGCACGCCTCACGCGTATGGCCAAAACGTGCGGCACGACCCTCATTTTTGTTGGACACGTCACGAAAGATGGGGCGCTCGCTGGGCCTCGTATTTTGGAACACATTGTCGACACGGTGCTTTATTTTGAAGGCGATCAGCATTCGAATTTCCGTTTGGTGCGTGCCTTCAAAAACCGTTTTGGTGCAGTCAACGAGTTAGGGGTGTTTGCGATGACCGATCACGGTCTTCGTGGTGTGACGAATCCGTCAGCTATCTTCTTATCTGAATATAAGTCCAATATTCCTGGCTCTACGGTTTTGGTGACGCAGGAAGGTACGCGCCCCTTATTGGTTGAAATTCAGGCATTGGTGGACACGTCACACTTGCCAACGCCGCGCCGTTTGGCTTTGGGGGTTGATTCGCAACGCCTAGCGATGCTCTTAGCAGTCTTACACCGTCATGCTGGCGTCGGTTGCTTTGACCAAGACGTTTTTGTGAATGCCGTGGGTGGTGTAAAGATTTCTGAACCCGCCGCTGACTTGGCGCTTTTGTGTGCCATTTATTCGAGTATTCGCAACCGTCCGCTTCAACACGGTGTGGTCGTTTTTGGTGAGGTCGGCTTGGCGGGTGAAATTCGTCCTGCGCCACGTGGTCAAGAACGTCTTCGTGAAGCCGCTAAACTTGGGTTTGCCAAAGCCGTGATCCCGAGGGCTAATGCACCACGTACGCCGATCGAAGGTCTTGAGATTATTGCGGTGGATCGACTTTCTGATGCTTTAGCAGAAGCGGTACCTTAATCATAAAGAACTAAAGCAGAACGACTCTCATTTGCGTAGAATACACAGTACTTACGACGCGCAGATGCCAGTGAATTTTTCACTTGCCGCCGTCTTTATTAGGATTTAATCAAATGATGACCTTTACCAAGCTCCTGCCGCCTGAAGCGGCACCTGCCCAGCCCCTTCTCGAACGCGCCAAGCAGCTCGTGATCACGTCTGAAGAACGTATGACCTGGGGTGATGCTTTTGAAACGGCTGAAGGCACGATTGCTGTTGCTGTTGAAGAAAAGCGTCCGTTGATGGTTAACGACGTCTTCGTTGACGACGAAGGCCAGTTCTGGGTTGTTCGTCCGGCTGTTGAAAAGGTTCTTCATGTCAAGGGTGACCTTCGCACCATGCAGGAAGCTGTGGGTGCTTTGATCAACCGTGGTGTTGAAGTGGCTGAAGCGCCGGAAGGTTTTGCTGTGCTTCCGCTTCCGAATATCGCCAAGATGCTCGGCATGATCGGTCTTGAAGTGACCGAAGTGGAAGAAGCCTTTGAACCGGTTCGTATCCAGCGTCATGCTGGTGGCTGTGGTTGTGGCTGTGTATGTCGAGTTCTGTGTCGTTTTCCCGGAGCGTCGCCACGGCTTTCCCGCCCGGTGTCTTGCAGCCTGCGGTATGGGGGGCGAAGCCCGCAGGTTTCGGCCCGGTTCGCCTTCCGGGGTCGAGCCCGTACCTCATTCCCCTGTCGTATTCGAAGCCGCTATCGTGCTGATGACAAACCGATTGTTGAATTTTGCATAACTAATACTTATTATTTTGATGATTTTATAAATAAAAAGAATTGCAAGTCGGCTAAAATGCTGTAAAAAGGCGAAAAAAGATGTGCATATATATTGTATTTCCGAAAAAATGCGTACCTTTGCAGTCCATTTTGGACAATGGAGATAGATTTTTTAACAATTAAAGGACAGTTTAAGAAATGCCAACTATTCAACAGTTAGTGAGAAACGGTCGAGTGAGCATGGAGGACAAGAGCAAGTCTCCGGCACTCGCAGCGTGTCCCCAGCGCCGAGGCGTATGTACCCGTGTGTACACCACGACCCCGAAGAAGCCTAACTCGGCTATGCGTAAGGTTGCGCGTGTAAGATTGACCAACGGCAAGGAGGTCAACGCCTACATCCCCGGTGAAGGCCACAACTTGCAGGAG
>CALEAW010000016.1 GCA_937943605.1 uncultured Sutterella sp.
TTTAATCCAGCCCTCGCACAACAATTACCCGATTCACTTATACGCGTGGTACAGATGACGGCTCAGGCGTATCGCGCAACAGCAGAGGTGACCTATGTGCAGATGGCCTTGCCAACGGTCAACGATCCAGCCGTTACTGAGCTTGCGAAGGCGAGTGCAACAAAGGTTTTTGGTCAAGATGGCGTATATGATTTATCGCCTTCGATGGGGGGTGAGGACTTTTGTCATTTCTTAGCCAAGAAGCCAGGGTGTTTTGGTTTTTTAGGCGTTCGTAATGAGGCTTGTGGTGCGATATATGGGCAACATCACTCAGCGTATGTAGTTGATGAAAACGCGCTCCCGCTTGGAGTGATGCTCTACGCACAGTTTGCTATAGATTTTCTCTATAAGAACCATAGTTAATCTCTTGATAAGGTGTGAACAGGTAAGATGGAAACAATGACCCATTATTCACCCCCGATTCAAGGAGAAGATTCATGTCTAAACTTCATAAGCTGATTTTGTCCGCCTGCGGCGCCGCACTCATTGCTGTGGCCCCAATGGCTGTTCAAGCTGCTCAGCCTGCTCAACTAGCCGCTGAAGCTCAGGTGGCTGTGCCTGGCTACACGGAAATCACGCCTCAGGAAGCACGTAAGATGATGGAAGCTGGCAACGTGACGATTCTTGATGTTCGTCGTCATGATGAATTTGTCACGGGGCATGTTAAAGGTGCGGTGAACATTCCTCACACGCGTATTCTCGAGATGACGCCCGGTGCTGTTCTGAGTGCTGTGCCTAATACGGATGCCACGGTTTTGGTCTATTGTGGTACGGGTAAGCGTGCAGGGTTTGCGGGTCGTAAGCTCGCTGAGCTTGGTTACAAGAACGTTTATAACTTCCTTGGCACGAAGCAGTGGCCGTACGAATTGGTGAAGTAAGCCAATTTGCTCGTGTGGAGTAACGACTGCACACAAATCGAGGGACGCCTTTTGATTTTGATGAAGGTGTCCCATTTTTATTGAACATTTTGATACCCTAAAAGAATGATTTTTGTGACCACGAGGTCATTGCACAAAATGGGAGAACAAATGATCAAGATGAGTTTCCGCAAAGGCCTTTTTGGCGTCTTTTTGGGGGCAAGCTTAGTGTTAGGACAGACGGCGACAATGGCCGCAGGGCCTACGGCAATGCAGTTGATTGAATCGAATCAGATGCCTGCTGGCTACCATATGCTGACGCCACGTGATGCCAAGGTGTTGATTGATGCTGGCGGTGTTCAAATTCTGGATGTACGCACGCCTGAAGAATTTGCAGCAGGCCATGTGGCAGGCGCTATCAATATTCCTTATGACCAATTGCGTTCAGGTGTGATAGAAGGTGCTCCGGATGTGAATAAGCCATTGTTGATCTATTGTCGTACGGGGCGTCGTGCCAATGCTGTGGGGCCGATGTTGGCAGAAACTTATAAGTACGTCTACAACTTCGTAGGTGTTACTCAGTGGCCCTACGAGTTAGTTCAATAAAACTCACATTAAAAGTCTTTAAAGCTTCTAAGGGCGTCGTTTCTTAACGACTTCATACAAATCGAGGGACAAAACGAATCACCGTTTTGTCCCTTTGCCTTTATGATGCGTGTCAGTAACAGTATTGGAGAAAATCATGTATTCACGTGTGATCGGTACGGGGTCGGCACTTCCTTCAATGGCACTGAGTAATGAAGCGTTTGCTAAGCAATTAGCTGAGGTTGGCGTCGAAACGAGTGACGAATGGATTAGAAGTAGAACTGGGATTGAAAATCGTTACTTCGCGGATGCTTCTAAGGGTGAGACGACGACATCGTTAGCGACCTTGGCTGCTCGGCGTGCGGTTGAAGCCGCTGGCGTGACATCCTCTGAGATTGACCTCATTATTGTGGCCACGACGACGCCAGATATGGTTTTCCCGTCCGTAGCGTGTCGAGTACAGGCCGCATTAGGGGCTAAGGGCTGTGCGGCGTTTGATGTGCAAGCCGTGTGTGCAGGATTTATTTATGCGTTAAATGCAGCTGACGCGATGCTTCGGGCTGGGCCCTATCGCTGTGCTGTTGTGATTGGCGCCGAAGTCATGTCCCGCGTCTTAGATATGTCGGACCGTTCCACCTGTGTGCTCTTTGGTGACGGGGCAGGTGCTGTCGTATTACGTTCTAGTAGCGATCCAGGCATTCTCGCTGCCCGAATGTATGCAGATGGTCAATATGACGATAAGGTACTTGGTCTCACAGCCTCTTTGAATCATGGACGCATTGAAGGCGACCCCTTTTTGCGTATGGACGGCCGTCAAGTCTTTCGTTTGGCTGTCGAAGGTTTGGTCAATAGCGCACGCGAAGTCGCGAATTTGGCGTGTGTACATACAGAAGATGTGGCGCTTTTTGTGCCACATCAAGCAAACTTGCGCATCATGACGATGGTCGCAAATAAACTAGGTATCCCTGAAGACCGTATGGTGAAAACAGTGGCTGAGCACGGAAACACCTCTGCGGCGTCAGTTCCGTTGGCGTTAGATCGAGCGGTGCGAGCTGGGATGGTTAAGCCTGGTGAACTCGTCCTTTTGCAAGGCGTGGGTGCAGGGATGGCCTGGGGATCTGCCCTCATTCGATGGGCATAATCATTTGTTTTTTTGAGGGTGGTCGTCGGGTCAAAAGCGAGATACCATAAACAGGGTAGTCGATCCTCAGTTTTTTGGACGATGCACTACCTGATACACTCTCACCACTCAATTTTTTTGAACGAAGGATCCTTTCTCATGCGTATTGCATTTGTTTTTCCCGGTCAGGGCAGCCAGAGCGTCGGTATGCTTGGCGGCTTTGCGGAAAATGACACTGTTCAGCGCGTCATGGCACGTGCCGATGAAGCTCTTGGCTTTTCGCTGACTGGTCTCATTGCCGAAGGACCGGCTGAAACGCTTTCGCTCACTATTAACACGCAACCAGCCATGTTGGCGTCCTCGGTCGCTTTTTATGAAGCCTGGCTTGCTGCGGGTGGCCGTGTGCCTGATGTGATGGCTGGTCATTCGCTTGGCGAATATTCGGCCTTATGTGCTGCAGGTGCGATGGATCTTGAAACGGCGGTTCGCTTGGTTCGCTTCCGTGCTGAGGCCATGCAAAGCGCTGTGCCTGTCGGTGTGGGTGGCATGGCCGCTGTGATGGGCTTGGCTGATGCAGACGTGGAAGCCGCTTGTGAAGAAGCACGTGCGGTCGGTCGCGTCGAGGCCGTGAATTTCAATGCGCCGGGGCAGGTCGTGATCGCGGGTGAAAAGGACGCGGTGGCTCGTGCCATCGAATGTGCCAAAGCTCGTGGTTGCCGCCGTGCGATTGTGTTGCCTGTGTCGGCTCCCTTCCACTCGAGCTTGATGCAGCCTGCTGCTGACAAGTTGGCCGAGCGTTTGGCTGAGACCAATATTCAGGTGCCTGCGACGCCAGTGATTGCCAATATCGACGTTGAAGTGCACGAGACGCCTGATGCGATTCGTGAAGCCTTGGCTCGCCAGGCTGCGGGTGCTGTGCAGTGGGTTCGCACGATCGAACGCATGAAAGAAGAAGGCATCACCGATATCGTTGAATGTGGTCCGGGTAAGGTTTTGACGGGACTTTTGCGTCGTACCGCTCCTGAAATTAATGGCCACAACATTTTTGATGCCGCATCGCTCGCAGCGGTGCTTGAAAAGCTGAAGTAATCAGTGACGGAGATAAACATGACTCAGAATACGTTTGCCGCAAGCGCCCTTGCTGGTCGCGTGGCTTTAGTGACGGGTGCTAGCCGTGGGATTGGTGCTGCGATTCTTGATACCTTTATCAAGGCGGGCGCGACGGTAATCGGTACGGCGACCTCTGAAACGGGTGCCGAACGTATTACGGCTCGTATCGCTGAACTCGGCGGGCAGGGGCACGGCATTGTGTTGAACGTTTGTGATGGTGAAGCTTCTGCGAAGGCTGTCGCTGACGTGGTGACTGAATTCGGTCGTATTGACATTCTTGTCAATAATGCCGGTATCACGCGCGACACTTTGGTGATGCGCATGAAGGATGACGCTTGGGACGATGTGATTGAAACGGACTTGACGGCGGCTTTCCGCCTGGCTCGCGCTTGCGTGCGTCCGATGATGAAGCAGCGTTCTGGCCGCATCATTTCTATTACGTCCGTCGTCGGTGCGATGGGGAACGCGGGTCAGGTCAACTATGGGGCAGCGAAGGCTGGCTTGATGGGTATGACCAAGTCTTTGGCTCGTGAAATAGGTTCCCGTGGTATCACGGTTAACTGTGTTGCCCCTGGCTTTATCGACACGGATATGACGTCTGGTCTTCCTGAAGAGCATAAAGCTCATTTGTTAGCCCAGATCCCGCTCGGCCGACTCGGTAGCTCGCAAGAGGTCGCCGAGGCTTGTCTATACTTGGCAAGTGACGCTGGTGCGTACGTATCAGGGACGACCCTCCATGTCAACGGTGGCATGTTCATGGGCTGATCGCACACACAAAGTGCTTTCACCTTGGTAAAATAAACAATTAACTATAACCCCGAAGGGATTTTCCCTTCTCCTTTTTCCCCGCAGAACGCGGGGGATCTACCCCATTGCGGAGTTAAAGAAAATGGACGAAATCGAACAGAAGGTTAAGAAGATCGTTGCTGAACAGCTCGGTATCAAGGAAGAAGACATCAAGAATGAATCTTCCTTCATTGAAGACCTCGGCGCTGACAGCCTTACGACGGTTGAAATGTCTCTCGCCCTTGAAGATGCTTTCGGCATCGAAATCCCTGACACCGAACAGGAAAACCTCCGTACGGTTCAGCAGGCCATCGACTACGTTAAGTCTGCCGTCAACAAGTAATGTTCGTACTGACGCAAGTCGGTCGAATCGAGCCCACTAACGTGTGAGGCTCAGCCTGTGGGATCCCTAAAACGGATCCCACTGTCGTTTTTAGGGTGAGTTAATCCCCTAATCCCGTTAGTCTTTAATGCTGAAAGTCGTATCTGAACATTTCAGCTTATCTATACACAAGGAACACCACCATGATGAACCGTCGTGTTGTCGTTACCGGTCTCGGTATGGTTACGCCGATCGGCAATGACGTTGCCACGAGTTGGAAGTCCGCGCTTGAAGGTAAGAGCGGTATTGATCGTATTCAGTCTTTCGATGCCTCTGCTTTTGGTAGCCAGATTGCTGGCGAAGTCAAGGATTTCGACCCATCCAAGTACCTCGGCGTGAAGGAAGTGCGTCGTTTTGACCGCTTTGTTCACTTTGGTGTGGCCGCTGGTCTCATGGCACTCGAAGATTCTGGTTTGGAAATTACGGACGAATTCGCGCCTGAAATTGGTTGTGCGATTGGTGCTGGTATCGGTGGCTTGCCGGTCATTTGTGCCAACGACCAGGCCTACCACGAACGTGGTCCGCGTCGTATTTCGCCCTTCATGATTCCGGGCTGTATCATCAATATGGCTTCTGGTCAGTTGGCCATCATGAAGAATCTCCAGGGTCCGAACATTGCGCACGTGACGGCTTGCTCGACGGGTTTGCATGCCATTGGTGAAGCTATGCACATCATTCGTCGTGGTGACGCGACGGCCATGGTGGCTGGTGGCTGTGAAGCCACGGTTCATCCGATCGGTTTGGGTGGCTTTGACTCCATGCACGCACTTTCTCGACGTAATGACGATCCTGCAACGGCCTCTCGTCCGTTTGATAAGGATCGCGACGGCTTCGTGATGGGCGAGGGCGCTGGTGTGCTCGTGCTTGAAGAACTCGAACACGCCTTGGCTCGTGGTGCTCATATCTACGCTGAAATCGTGGGCTACGGTCTTTCTGGTGACGCCTATCACATCACGACCCCGTCGACCGATGGTCCGGCTCGTTGCATGCGCATGGCGCTTCGCAACGCTGGCTTGAAGCCTGAAGACATTCAGTACTTGAATGCACACGGCACGTCCACGAGCGTTGGTGACGCCAACGAAATCAAGGCAATTAAGGAAGTCTTCGGTGAACACGCCAAGTCTCTCGTTGTAAATTCGACGAAGTCCATGACAGGGCACCTCTTGGGTGGTGCTGGCGGCGTTGAAAGCTGCTTCACGATCAAGGCTATCGAAGAACAGATTTCGCCTCCGACCATCAATGTCTTTGAACAGGATCCAGAGTGCGATATCGACTGCTGCGCGAATAAGGCACGTCCGATGACCATCGAACACGCCATGAAGAATTCGTTTGGCTTTGGTGGCACGAATTCCACGGTGATCTATCGTCGTTGGAAGGCCTAATCAAAGAAGGCTTTGCTTGAGGGTCTCGCTCTATGCCCTTGTTGGCAAGGGGAGACCCCATCAAAAAGGCGCTAAACCTGAGGCACAAGGCTTAGGGGTAGTGCCTTTTTTGTTTGGTTTCATGAGTCCAAGATCGCTTTTCAAGAATCCGTACGCGTTTGTAGGTGTGAGAGCGTCCATTTTCTTCAAAAACGCTGTCGGACTTCTAAGGGTCAATGCTACAATAACGGGTTCTGATACGGCCGGTAGTCGGCCTTGTTGGCTAACGGCCCATTTCATCGATAATACATAGTCTTTCAATGCAGAAAATTCGCAATTTTTCCATCATCGCTCATATTGACCACGGCAAGTCCACGCTCGCCGACCGTCTGATTCATCGTTGCGGCGGTCTCTCTGACCGTGAAATGAGTGCACAGGTGCTCGACAGCATGGATCTCGAGCGTGAACGCGGCATTACGATCAAGGCCCAGACGGCCTCGCTCAAATATAAAGCCCGTGACGGCGAAATTTACGAACTCAATCTTATTGATACCCCGGGGCACGTCGACTTTTCTTATGAAGTGAGTCGTTCGCTCTCCGCTTGCGAAGGGGCGCTCCTTGTGGTGGACGCTACGCAGGGTGTTGAAGCGCAGACGGTGGCTAACTGCTACACGGCCATCGATTTGGGCGTGTCGGTGATCCCTGTCCTCAATAAGATGGACCTTCAGAGTGCCAATCCGGATGCTGCGGCAGAAGAAATCGAAGACGTGATCGGGATTGATGCGACGGATGCGATTCCGTGTTCGGCCAAGACCGGTATGGGGATCGAGGATATTCTCGAGCGCGTTGTTCGCGACGTGCCGCCACCTGCGGGTGACCCGGATGCCAAGCTTCAGGCTTTGGTGATTGACTCTTGGTTCGATAACTATGTGGGCGTAGTGATGTTGGTGCGCGTAGTGAATGGCACCTTGCGTCCCAAGGACAAGATTCGTTTAATGGCGACGGGTGCTAATCACCTCGTCGAACAGTTAGGCGTCTTTACACCGAAGTCTCAGAGCCGCACGAGCCTTTCTGCTGGTGAAGTGGGCTTTGTGATTGCTGGTATTAAGGAACTGAAGGACGCACGTGTGGGTGATACGATCACGCACGCACAGGCGCCTGCTGAAGAAGCGGTGCCTGGCTTCAAGGAAGTGAAGCCACAGGTGTTTGCGGGTCTTTATCCGGTTGAATCCAATCAGTACGATGCGCTTCGCGATGCGTTAACGAAGCTTCAGTTAAATGACGCAGCCTTGCAGTTTGAACCTGAAGTGTCTCAGGCTTTGGGCTTTGGCTTCCGTGCTGGCTTCTTAGGCCTTTTGCACATGGACATTGTGCAGGAACGCCTTGAACGAGAATACAACATGGATCTCATCACGACGGCGCCTTCTGTGGTCTATGAAGTCTTGATGACGGACGGTACGGTGGTTCACGTTGAAAACCCGTCGAAGTTGCCGCCCGTTGACAAGATTGCTGAAATTCGTGAGCCGATTGATACGGTGACGATCTTTGTGCCTGATGAGTATGTGGGCGCGGTCATGAAGCTTTGCCAAGAAAAGCGTGGTATTCAGACCAACCTTGCTTATCACGGCCGTCAGGTGCATTTGACCTATGAATTGCCGCTCGCTGAAATCGTGCTCGACTTCTTTGATCGTATGAAGTCGATGACGCGTGGTTATGCCTCGATGGACTACGAATTCAAGGAATACCGTGCGTCTGACGTGGTGCGTGTTGATATGTTGATCAACGGTGACCGCGTGGATGCTTTAAGTTCGATTCTTCACCGTAGCAACGCCGTCTTCCGCGGTCGCGAAATTGCGCAGCGCTTACGTTCTCTGATTCCGCGTCAGATGTACGAAGTCTCGATTCAGGCGGCCATTGGTGCCAACATTATCGCCCGTGAAAATGTGAAGGCTCTCCGTAAGAACGTGCTTGCAAAATGTTACGGCGGTGACATTACGCGTAAGCGTAAGCTCTTAGAAAAGCAGAAGGCTGGTAAGAAGCGCATGAAGCAGGTGGGTTCGGTGGAAATTCCGCAGGAAGCCTTCCTTGCAATCTTGCAGCAGGACGAACAGTAAACTCGTGAAGGCGGAACCCCAAGGTAGGTTCCGCTTTTGCCGCATTTAACGCATCAGAGTTTTTTAGATTATGAATTTTCCTTTGATTCTACTTTTGTTGACGGTCATCACGGGTGTCTTCTGGGTGATGGAACGTCGTCGTTTCTTGCCTGAACGTCAGGCCCGTGCAGAAGAAGCTGCACGTCGTTTCGAGGCTGATAACCGTGAAGCCATCAATCGTGGTGACAAGACCGTGATCGATGCCCGTAACGACCTCTATGCCCGTATCATTCGTCAGCCCTGGTGGTTGGAATATACGGCAGGGCTTTTCCCTGTCATTGCGATCGTCTTCATTGTGCGTAGCTTCTTGTTTGAACCCTTCCGTATTCCGTCTGGTTCTATGTTGCCAACCTTGCACGTTGGTGACTTTATTTTGGTCAACAAGTATGAGTACGGTCTTCGTTTGCCAGTAACCAATACCAAGATTCTCTCGTTAGGCGAACCTAAGCGCGGTGATGTCGTGGTCTTTAAGTATCCGATGGACGAATCCGTTGACTACATCAAGCGTGTGATTGGTGTGCCTGGCGATACGGTCGAATACCGTAACAAGGTGCTTTATATCAATGGTGAAGAACAAAAGCAGTCGGGACACACGGACTTTGTTGATACGCACTCCCTCGTGACGTTGGATCAGCGTGAAGAACAGTTGGGTGATGTCGCTCATATGATGGCAACCGACGCTCGTCGCCCGTCTTGGGTACCGCCGCAGGCTATTTTGAAGCCCACGCCTGAATGCCGCTATACGGATACCGGCTTTATTTGTAAGGTTCCCGAAGGTCGTTACTTCATGATGGGGGACAATCGCGATAATTCCGAAGACAGCCGCTATTGGGGCTTTGTGGATGACGACAACTTAGTGGGTCGTGCGACTTTGATTTGGGCTAATTTTGGCGATATGTCTCGCATTGGCTCTTTCCGCTAAGGCGTTGAATAGTTATTAAAGATGGAAAATTTAGAGATTCTTGAATCGCGCATCGGTTACACCTTTACCGATCGCAAATTGCTTGAACGTGCAGTGACGCATCGTAGCTTTGCCGCTCAGCACAATGAACGTTTGGAGTTCTTGGGTGATTCCGTGTTGAATTGTGTGGTCGGTAACGCGCTCTTTTTGCGTGACAAGCACTTCACCGAAGGTGAACTCTCTCGTGTGCGTGCGAACCTCGTGTGCGAAAAGACCCTGGCCGTTGTCGCAGCCAAGATTGATGTGTCTGCTTTCCTTCGCATGGGCGAAGGTGAAATGAAAACAGGGGGCGCTCATCGCCCGTCGATCATGGCTGATGCCATGGAAGCGATTTTTGGTGCGGTCTTTGCCGAAAGCGGCTTTGAAGCGGCTCAGAAGGTGATTTTGGGTCTCTTTGATCCGATCCTTTCGTCGTTGACGCCCGAGCAGTTGAGCAAAGATGCGAAGACCCGTTTGCAGGAATATTTGCAGGGTCGTCACTTGCCGTTGCCGCAGTATGTGGTTGTGAACGTGTCGGGTGCTGCGCACGCCCAGCAGTTTGACTGCGAATGCCGTATCCAGACCTTAGACATCGTGACCTTGGGGCATGCGACGAGCCGTCGTGCGGCTGAACAAAATGCCGCAGCCACCGCACTCGAAGTGTTGAAAAACCGCGAGTAACCTTAGGAGACTGAAATGACTGAAGAAAAGACGACCGCTCCCTTATCGGACGCTGAACTTGAGGCCATGTTAAGTCAGGTCGGTGCGGGTAGCGTTCAAGTGCCTGAGGGTTTTCGTTGTGGTTATGTGGCCGTGATTGGTCGCCCGAACGTGGGCAAATCGACGCTCATTAACCACTTGATTGGCGAAAAGGTTTCGATTACGTCTAAGAAGCCCCAAACGACGCGTGATCGTGTGTTGGGTGTGGTGACGCAGCCAGATGCCCAGTTTGTCTTTATGGATACCCCGGGGTTCCAGACGAAGGTGGGTAACCAGTTGATTCGTCGTATGAACCGTACGGTGCGTTCGACCTTGGGTGAGGTGGACGCTGTGGTCTTCGTGATCGAATCGCTCGGTTGGCGTCCGGCTGACTTAGAAGTGCTCAAGCTCTTACCCAAAGACGCTAAAAACGTGATTTTGGCGATCAACAAGACGGACCTCAATAAGTCGAAAGATGCGTTGTTGCCCTTGATGGCCGATTCGATGCAAAAGTTCCCGTTTGCCGCGATCGTGCCGGTCTCGGCCGAAAAGAACCGTCAGCTTGATGACCTTTTGGATGAGATCAAGCAGTTCTTGCCCGAAAGCGTTCCGTTCTTCGATCCGGATATGTATACGGACCGTTCGCCTCGCTTCTTGGTGGCTGAAACGATTCGCGAAAAGGCCTTCCGTCTTTTGGGTGATGAGTTGCCCTATGGGATTGCCGTCACGATCGATCGCTGGAAAGAAGACGAAGAAAGTGCCGAGATTGTGGCGACATTGATTGTTGAACGCGAAAGCCATAAACCCATCGTCATTGGCGAGGGTGGAGCGAAGCTTCGTGAGATCGGTCGACTCGCTCGCGTCGACGTGAATGAAATGCTCGGTAAGCGCGTTCACCTTGAAGTCTGGGTGCGTGTGCGCCGTGGTTGGTCTGATGACGTCAAAGCGTTGAAGACGCTCGGTTATGAATAACGACGCCGTCGAGGCTGGTGTACCCGAACGAGTGGTTCGTCGTTCTACGCGATCGACGAACCCACTTCGTGTTATCGAGCCAAGATCTTCGCTCGATCGCCCGTCGAGCTTGGGCGGCGTGCTTGAACGCCGTCGTGCGGCTGAAGCCCAGATGGCTGAAGTCTTTCAAGGGTTGCCCGAGCCGGTTGACGTCATACCGGCACGTGTATCGGGCGAGCTCGGCTTTATCCTGCATGCGTGGGATTGGAGTGAAACGAGCCTATTACTTGACGTTCTTACCGTCCGCTATGGACGCGTCTTTCTCGTGGCGCGTGGTGCGCGTCGCGCGTCTAGTCAATACCGTGGTCTTCTCACGGCTTTTTGTCCCTTACGTTTTTCTTGGTCTGGTGCCAAAGAAGCCAAAATGCTGACCCGTGCCGAGTGGCAAGGCACCATGGTGCCGTTAACGGGCGAGGCACTGCTGTCGGGCTTTTATGTGAATGAGCTCGTGCTCAAACTCACCGTGCGTGAAGAACGTCATCCAGGGCTTTTTGAAGCTTATGTCCGTGTGATTCATGATTTGGCACTCGGAGAGCGTGACACCATGGGGCAAGCCTTACGTCGCTTTGAAATGGCGATTCTCAAGGCCACAGGTTGGGCGCCCACCTTGACCGGGGAAGCCGAAGCGCCTTTTTATACGGTTCGTGCTGGCGAAATTTTGGGTATCAAAGAAAAGACACAACTTCAAGAAGGCGAATCCGTATGGGCAGCCCACCAGGTGCGCGCGTGGCTTTCTGGTGACATGACCAAAACCACCACTCAGCGCGTTGCTCGCGATATGCTTCGCGCCCTCATCGAATATCATTTGGACGGCAAACATATTCATTCTCGTCGCATCTTGGCCGAATTGAATCGTTTGCATAAGGTGCCATGACCATCAAATTTAGGAGTTTTGTAGATGTTTCGAACGCAACTCTCAGTTAACCTCAATAAAGTCGCTTTGCTTCGCAATTCGCGTGATGGCAACTGGCCCGATCCGGTCTTTTTTGGTCGCATTGCGCTGGAAGCGGGGGCTTCGGGTTTAACCGTTCATCCGCGTCCTGATGAGCGTCATATTCGTGCGACCGATGTGCCTGCGTTATCAGACTTGGTGAAAACCTATCCCGGTCGCGAATATAACATTGAAGGGAATCCCTTTCATAACTTGATGGCGCACCTTGAAGCTGTGCGTCCTCATCAGGCGACGTTTGTCCCCGATAGCACGGATCAAAAGACGTCTGACCATGGCTTTGATTTGGCTGACGAAGCGGTCTGCGAAAGCGTTCGTCCGCTCATTGAAGCTGCGCAAAGTTGGGGTTGCCGCGTGAGCCTCTTTATGGATCCTGTGCCTGAATTGATGGCCAAGGCCAAGGCCTTGGGGGCAGATCGCGTTGAACTCTATACCGAAGGTTGGGCACAAGCGTATGGTACAGATCAAGAGGCGACGGTTTTGGCACAGTATGCGGCGAGCGTGCGTGCAGCGAGAGCGGCAGGGCTAGAAGTGAATGCTGGTCACGACTTGTCGTTAGATAACCTTGAAACCTTTTTAAAGGCTTGCCCAGGTATTAGTGAAGTGTCGATTGGTCACGCCTTAATTGCTGAAGCACTGCAGTTTGGTCTTCATGAAACCGTGCGTCGCTACGAAGCCATTTTGGATCGTACGGCGCAGTAAAGCGTTAATCAAAGAAAACAAAAGGAATCACTGAGATGACTCAGCCCACCCAACAACTTGGTCCCGTGTGTGTGGATATTGCGGGTTTTACGCTCACTGATGAAGAACGCGCGCGCTTACGCCACCCACTCACAGGCATGGTGATTTTGTTTACGCGTAACTACGAAAACCGTGAGCAGTTGACTGCGCTTTGTGCTGATATTCACGCGACGCGCCCAGGTATTTTGATTAGCGTTGACCATGAAGGAGGGCGCGTACAGCGTTTCCGTGAAGCGTTTACTGCTGTGCCCGCGATGCGTGATTTGGCCGATCGTGAGGATGCGAATGAAGCCTACGAAGCAGCAGGTATTGTTTTAGCCGCAGAACTTCGTGCGTGTGGCGTGGACTTTACGTTTGCCCCCGTGTTGGACGTCGATTATGGGCGTTCTGGCGTGATTGGTAATCGTAGCTTAGGTTGCACACCGCTTGAAGTGACGACCCATGCTGAGCATCTCATTCGTGGACTTCGTCGTGGCGGGATGGCCTCTTGTGGCAAACATTTCCCGGGGCACGGTTGGGCTGAAGCCGATAGCCATACGGCTTTGCCTGAAGATGAACGCGCCTATGAGGCGGTCGCTGCCGATATGGCGCCCTACGGCGCACTTCATGAGCTTGCTTCCATCATGACGGCTCATGTGGCTTATGATGCATTTCAGGGGGAGATTGCAACCTTTAGTGCAGCGCTTCTTAAGGGTGAACTTCGCGATCGATTAGGCTTTAAGGGCTTGGTCTTTTCAGATGACCTCAGTATGAAGGGCGCAGCGGGCGGCTCGATCACCACGCAGGCTGAGCGCGCATTGGCGTCAGGGTGCGATATGGTGCTTGTTTGCAATCACCCGGAACTTTGTGACGAACTCTTAGCAAATCTGCAATGGACACGACCTGAGTCCTTTGACCAGCGTTTTGAAGGCTTACGTCCGAGCGACATGCCGTCGGATGACGTGCTAGCGCATGCTCGAGAAGTCCTTTGTTTGTGCGTTGCGTGAGCTCACTACAATCCCACTGACTTATTGACAGGACGGCTATTTTGATTATCGAATCCCTACTAGACACCGACCTTTATAAGTTCACGATGCAACAGTGCGTGTTGCATCAATTTCCTTGGGCCGATGCGGAATATCGCTTTAAGTGTCGAAGCGCCAATGTGGATCTCACGCCCTATATCGATGAGATCAATGCAGAGCTTGACCATCTCTGCGGACTTTATTTCACCGAAGACGAACTGGCCTATTTAGGCAGTCTTCGCTTTATGAAGTCTGACTTTATTGAGTTTTTAAGTCTCTTTCATTTAAAGCGTAAGTACATTACGGTGACCCGTAGTGCTGACTATCCTTGCGGTATCGACATTACAGTCAAAGGACCTTGGTTACACACGATCCTTTTTGAAATCCCCGTGCTTGCCATCGTGAATGAAGTCTACTTCCGTAACCAATATCCTGACTTAGATGAAACGGAAGGCTTAAAGCGATTAAACGACAAAATCGAGCTCCTGCTTGCCGAACCCAATCCTGAAGGGCTTCACATTTCAGACTATGGCACGCGTCGACGTTTCTCCAAGGCCTGGCAGCGTGTGGTTCTCACGACCATGCAGGCTCGTTTAGGCGGGATCTTTACGGGGACGTCTAATGTGATGTACGCCAAAGAGCTTGGCTTAACGCCCCATGGCACGATGGCGCACGAATTCTTGCAGGCGTGCCAGGCTTTAGGCCCGCGCTTACGCGATAGTCAGGTCTTTGCTTTTGAAAAGTGGGCGAAAGAGTATCGTGGAGACTTAGGGATTGCACTTTCTGATGTTTACGGGATGGATCCTTTCCTGCGTGACTTCGATATGTTCTTCTGTAAGCTCTTTGATGGCGCTCGCCACGATTCTGGCGATCCCTTTATTTGGGGCGAACGCATGATTGAGCACTGGCGCCAAAATCGTTGCGATCCCAAAACGAAGTCGCTGATTTTTAGTGACGCACTGACTGTGCCGAAAGCCATCGAACTCTATCGACGTTTCCATGGCCGCGTGAAGGTCGCCTTTGGTATTGGGACGAACCTTATGAACGATCGTGGTCCACAGCCATTAAATGTGGTGATGAAGATGGTGAAGGCCAATGGTCAGCCTGTGGCGAAGATTTCTGATGCGCCTGAAAAAGGGATGTGTGAGGACGAAGGCTATCTTCGCTATCTGCGTCAGGTATTTGGCTTGAAGCCGTTAGATTAATACGTCAAAAGCGACGGCAAGTAGCATCGGCGCGAGCCGTCGCAAAAGGCACTTTTCGGCGTATTGAATGTAAAGATTGCTACGAATTCCCTGCAAGGATCAGTAAATCCGTGTATGTTTGCATTCTTAGGCAATTGTGTCTGAAGTTTTCACGGTGCACATTGGAAAGTTCAGTTTTGCACTGATTCACCACTTTTAAGTCAACAAGTGGCTTGATGCGCGTTATCAAAGGCTCGACTTAAAAGTGAGGAAGTAATGGACCGAACCTTCCAACGTACGCCATTTTTAATCCGGCGGTCGTTTGGATGTGACCGCTCTATGGGAGTCTCGATCGTGACATTGTCGATAGTTCGAAGCGTGGCCGTTGCCGCCGCCTCGCTCCTGCCAGCTGTGGCTATGGCTGGTGGCATTGACGGCGCTCAGCTCAGTGTGGCTTGGGCTGTTCCCTTTGCTGGCATTCTTCTCTCCATCGCGCTTTTCCCCTTATTTGCTCCGCATATTTGGCACCACCACTTCGGTAAGATTGCCGTCTTTTGGGCACTTTGCTGTGCAGTTCCCATGGGTGTTGTCTATGGTCTCAATACGGCCTTTAATGAGGTAGTGCATATTCTCCTCGTGGACTACGTGCCCTTCATTATCTTTGTGGGATCACTATTCATTGTGGCGGGTGGTATTCACATTCGTGGTAGTTTCGTCGGTCGTCCGATTGTGAACACAGCGATGTTGGCTTTGGGTGCCGTGTTGGCTAACTTCATGGGTACGACGGGAGCGGCTATGCTCTTGATTCGTCCGCTTATTGGTGCTAACGAAAACCGTACTCGTAAGGTTCACACCTTCATTTTCTTTATCTTCCTTGTCGCTAACGTGGGTGGCTCTTTGACTCCGTTGGGTGATCCTCCCTTGTTCCTTGGCTTCTTGAAGGGCGTGTCCTTCTTCTGGACGGCTGAACACTTGCTCCTGCCGTGGCTTGTGACCTGTAGCATTTTGCTTGCGATTTACTTCTTGCTCGATAGCTTCATGTTCGCTCGTGACGTGAAGGATGGCTTCAAGGCCCCTGAAGAAAAGAAGGCTTTTGGTATCGATGGTGGCATCAACATCTTGTTGCTCGCTGGTATCGTCGCTAGCGTCTTGATTTCTGGCTTCTGGCGTTCTGGTGTTGAACTTCACTTCCTTGGGGTTCACTTCTCTCTTGAAAGCCTGTTGCGTGACGGTCTCTTCCTCATGCTCGCTACTGCTTCGCTCTTATTTACGACGCGCGAAACCCGTGAAGCCAATCACTTCAGCTGGGATCCGATCCTTGAAGTGGGTAAGCTCTTCTTCGGTATCTTCATTTGCATCGTGCCAGTGCTCGCTATGCTTCGCGCTGGTATGGATGGTGCGTTTGCCCCGGTGGTTGCTTTGGTCACCAATGCTGATGGTTCCTTCAACAACACGTTCTTCTTCTGGTTGACGGGTCTTCTTTCTGCCTTCTTGGATAACGCTCCGACTTACCTTGCGTTCTTCAATTTGGCTGGTGGCGATCCCACGATTTTGATGGGTGAGGGTGCCAAGACGTTGATGGCTATCTCGATGGGTTCTGTGTTTATGGGCGCTGTGAGCTACATCGGTAACGCACCGAACTTCATGACCGTGGCCATCTGTAACGAACGTGGCATCAAGATGCCTAGCTTCTTTGGCTACATCGTTTGGTCGGTCGCGATCCTTTTCCCGACCTTCCTCTTGATGGATATGCTCTTCCTCGTTTAAGGGAAGTACACGCTCAATCAACAATGCCCCGTAGATCTGATGTCCGCGGGGCATTTATTTTTGTGCGCTAGCCACAGAAAGGTGTTTTAAAGCGCGTGACGAGATTTAGAACTCGTGGTCATGGTCATGATGGTGCTCATGGCTATGAGCGCCATTAGCGTGCGCGTAAGGGCTCATTGTATCGGCTTCGGGGAGCGGAATGAGATTTAAGAAACCGTGACGAATGCCAGATTCGACAGCTAGCGACTGTGAGATGTTTTGTACTTCGGTTGCGGTGCCACGAATGACCACGCTTTCAACACACTCTTCAGGGGTGGCGTGCACATGAATAGAAGAGACAACGGCGTCAGCGTGAGCGTGTTGGTGTTGCGTCATACGCATAGCCAGTTGGCGTTCATGATGGTTATAGGCATAGCTCAACACGCCGATACACTGGGCATCGGGATTATTTTGGACTTCTAGCCCAGCCAACAGATTGCGAATTAAATCGCGGAAAGCCTCAGAGCGGTTGTTATAACCGTGGGTTTCGAGATAGGCATCAAACTGGTTAGCGAGTTCATCGTCAATCGAAATCGTAAAACGTTGCATTTTTATAGCTCTATATGGGAAATGTTAGACGGCTGGCTGTGAGGCGTGCCACACGCAACGCCCGTTTTGCCAAACGGAGTGAATGCCGCTGGCGTCATGAGGGAAAGGTTCTTGAAGTTGAATAAATTCAGCGCGCGCCCCTACGGTTAAGCGACCGCTACCTTCAAAAGGCAGAACATCCATCGCACGAGACGTATAGAGTGCGATCGCTTCTTCAAGCGTAATGGCTTCGTGAGGCACAAAAGGCGTACCATCCCAGGCCTTACGCGTGACCGCGGCGGTCATCGAAACAAAAGGATCGTCAGGGTCGGCCCAAGCCGTTGCAGGCGCGTCTGATGAGAGTGCTAAAGCAGGTAGTAAGCGCATCAACGTACGCACGGGATAAATACGAGCCATCGCATCCTCAGTAAGGACTGCGCGGTACCCTTCGATCTCGGCATAAGCAAAAATCACTTGGGTCGTTACACCAAAGCGCATCGTTGATTGCGCCATACGTGTGGCCTGGGCTTCGCTTAAGAAGGTGACGTGCTCAAGGCGCACAGAAGGACGATCTTCTAACCAAGGAGTTTGACCGTCAAAATAGTCGAGTACGGCATCGATCGCACGATCGCCCATCACATGAACACTGATCTGTACGCGGTTGACGCGAGCATATTCGGTCGCAGCGGCGAGTTCAGCCATGCTGAGGGTGAACATACCTTGCGTCCCTTGACGATAAGGGGTATAGACGGCCGCTGTGGCACCAGAGACGCTACCGTCAGCAAAGACCTTGACGCCAGCAATAAAGTGGTCACCCGTACGCTCATCGTCGGTGAGAGGGGCCATACCTAAGGGATTAGTGCCACCACGCCACACCAAATAAAGACCACAGCGAATAGAAAATCCTCGTTTTGCCGCTTCACGATAGACGGCTAATTGGCTTTTTGAGGCCATCATTTCAGTCATCGACAGAATGCCTCTTGCCAAGAAGTGAGGTAGGCTCGCAAGGAGCGTCTCAACGTCATGGTCAAAGGTGGGGAGAGCCATGCAACGCTCAACCATGGAGGCGGCTGCAAATTCCGTCAAAATGCCATTAGGCGTCCCATCATTATCGCGACCAAAACGACCACCTTGAGGATCAGGGGTGGTGGCGTGTATTCCGGTGATTTGAAGGGCGACCGAATTACAAATCGCGGAGTGGCAGTCAGAGCGCTTCACAAAAATGGGTTGTGTTGTCGACACACGATCTAGGTCGTGACGCGTAGGCGTTCGATGCTCAGCGAGCTTACCTTCGTCGTAACCAAAGCCTGTGATCCAGTGCGAAGCGTCTTTACCGAAGTTGGGGTGTTGGCGTAGTGCTGCAACGAGTTCGTCAATGTTATTGACGACAGGCGCTACACAGGGGACGGCGTGGACTTGGTTAGCGATCCAACTTGGATGCGTATGAACGTCACAAAGCGCAGGGATGACGGTACGACCTTCACAGTCGACGATGGAGGTGTTGTGATCAACGACCGCGTCCTTTGCTTGACCAATCCACGCAATACGGCCCTCATGCACGAGGAATGCATTTTCTGAAGTTGGCAAAAAGGCGCACCCGTCATGAAGGCGCGCATGAACAAAGAGAATTGTGTCGGACATGTGAAGTTGTATTGCAATTTTCTTACAGATTAACCTTACTTGGACAGACTGAAAAGCGAAAAGAGCTCCGTAGACACATTTAGTTACACGGCCTGACGGTACTTAACTTAAGTATGGGAAAGTCGAGTAATTCGCTCAGAAGAGAGGCGAAGTGAAGCAAATGACGGTCGGGCAGGGAACCGTCTTTTGTAAAGGTACTTAACGAAGATGTTACCTGAACTCCCGGATAACTGATCCGTATATGGGTTGATATAACTCAAAAAATCT
>CALEAW010000017.1 GCA_937943605.1 uncultured Sutterella sp.
CATAGATGGTCTCCGGTGTTCGCTACCCTTCAGGAGCTGACCATCTAATTAAAAATCGACACCCACCTCTGCGTGGCGTGTCGATTTTTTCTTGGTTACTTAAAGAAATTCTTCATGCGATCAAAGAACGACTGCGTCTTAGGATTGTGCTTATTACCACCATCCTTCAAAGAAGCTTCGAACTCACGCAACATATTCTTCTGCTTGGAAGAGAGGTTCACCGGCGTTTCAACAGAGATATGCATGAACAAATCACCGTAGTCACCCGTACGAAGGTTCTTCACCCCCTTACCACGTAAGCGGAAGGTTTTGCCCGTCTGGGTTCCTTCAGGAATCGTAATACGCATTTCGCCCGTCAACGTCGGAACCAGGACTTCACCGCCCAAAGCTGCCGTCACAAACGAAATCGGAAGTTCCGTATGGAGGTCATCACCATCACGAGAGAAGATTTCATGAGGTTTGATGAACACTTCGACATAAAGGTCACCAGGTTCACCACCGTTACGGCTCGGTTCGCCACGCCCCGTTACACGGATACGCTGACCATTGTTGATCCCAGCCGGGATCTTGATTTCAAGAACCTTGGTCGTACGAATCTGGCCAACACCCTGGCAGTTAGGACAAGGATCGGCAATGATCTGCCCCGTACCATGGCAATGCGGACAAGTCTGCTGAACCTGGAATAGGCCATTCGACATGCGAACCACACCATGCCCATGGCAGGTCGGACAGGTCTTCTTCGAAGTACCAGGCTTACAACCCGTGCCATGACAATTGGTACATTCATCCCAACCAGGCACGCGAATTTCCATGGTCTTACCCGCGGCAGCATCTTCGAGCGACACTTCAAGCTCGAAGCGAACGTCGTTGCCACGTTCACGATGATCCTGCTGAGAACGACCACCAGCGCGGCCACCACCGAAAAGATCACTGAAAATATCACCAAAAGCGCTTTGGAAGTCACCCGCACCCATATTGCCAAAGCCACCGAAGCCACCAGGACCACCCGCAGCATTTGGATCGACGCCAGCCTTCCCGAAGCGGTCATAAGCCGCACGCTTCTGGTCGTCAGAAAGCACGGCGTAAGCTTCACCGATTTCCTTGAACTTATCTTCAGCGGCCTTATCACCCGGATTGCGGTCAGGGTGATACTTCATGGCCATACGACGATAAGCCTTCTTAATTTCATCGGCTGATGCGCCTTTGCTGACGCCCAATACTTCGTAATAATCCCGATCAGACATTACCTAGTCCCTACTTGGAGTGTTTACTCCATCGTTTCTTCAGTTAATAAGTTCGAAAAGGGTCGGTGCAGCATGAGCGTACCGACCCTTCTTTGACAATGGATGCAAGGATGATCCAGGTCGAGACTAGCTCGACCCTTTGTCGCTCTCAAATTACTTCTTCACTTCCGTGAAATCCGCATCAACGACATCATCGTCCTGCTTGGCACCAGCCTGAGCACCGGCATCAGCAGAACCCTGCTGCTGAGCAGCCTTGTTCATCTTTTCACCGATCTTCTGAGCAGCCATCATGAGCGCTTCAACAGCCTTGTCAATCGCAGCCTTGTCTTCGCCCTTAACCTTTTCTTCGACGGTGCGGATAGCATCTTCGCAGGCAGCGCGATCAGCACCATCGACCTTGTCGCCGAATTCCTTCAGGGTCTTCTGAACCTGACCGATCGCGGCGTCAGCCTGGTTACGAGCCTGAGCCAATTCAGCACGACGGTGGTCTTCTTCCTTGTTGGCTTCAGCGTCCTGAACCATACGTTCGATTTCGTCTTCGCTCAAACCGGAGCTAGCCTTAATCGTGATGGTGTTTTCCTTGCCCGTAGCCTTATCCTTGGCAGCCACGTGAAGAATACCGTTGGCGTCAATGTCAAAGGTCACTTCAATCTGCGGCAAGCCACGCGGAGACGGCGGAATACCTTCGAGATTGAATTCGCCGAGCAACTTGTTAGAAGCGGCCATTTCACGTTCGCCCTGATAGACCTTAATCGTCACAGCAGGCTGGTTGTCTTCAGCGGTAGAGAAGACCTGGCTGTGCTTGGTCGGGATCGTCGTGTTGCGCTTGATCATCGGCGTCATCACGCCACCCAAGGTTTCGATACCAAGGGTCAACGGGGTCACGTCGAGCAAAAGCACGTCACGGCGTTCACCAGTCAACACAGAACCCTGAATAGCGGCACCAATCGCCACAGCTTCGTCAGGGTTCACGTCCTTGCGCGGATCCTTACCGAAGAATTCCTTCACAACAGACTGAACGCGCGGCATACGAGACTGGCCACCAACCAAAATCACGTCGGTGATGTCAGAGGCAGAGGTACCAGCATCGCGAAGTGCCTTGCGAACCGGTTCAATCGTGCGCTGAACCAAGTCTTCCACCAAAGCTTCAAACTTAGCGCGGGTAACCTTCACATTGAGATGCTTCGGACCCGTGGCATCAGCCGTAATGTACGGCAAGTTAATTTCGGTTTCCTGACGGCTAGAAAGTTCAATCTTGGCCTTTTCAGCAGCGTCCTTCAAACGCTGAAGCGCTAACACATCCTTAGAGAGGTCAGCACCCGTGTCCTTACGGAATTCGGTGATGAGATAGTCAACCAAACGCTGGTCAAAGTCTTCGCCGCCCAAGAACGTGTCACCGTTCGTGGAGAGCACTTCGAACTGCTTGTCGCCGTCGATGTTAGCCAAGTCAATGATAGAGATGTCGAACGTACCGCCACCCAAGTCATAAACAGCAATCTTACGGTCAGCGTTACCACCCTTGTCCAAACCGAAAGCCAAAGCAGCAGCAGTCGGTTCATTGATGATGCGCTTTACTTCAAGACCAGCGATACGACCAGCATCCTTCGTAGCCTGACGCTGAGAGTCGTTAAAGTAAGCCGGCACCGTAATCACAGCTTCCGTCACTGGTTCGCCGAGATAGTCTTCAGCGGTCTGCTTCATCTTACGGAGGATTTCGGCACTAACCTGCTGCGGAGCAAGCTTCTTACCCTGGGCTTCAACCCAAGCGTCGCCATTATCAGCGCGAGAAATCGTGAACGGCATCAGATCGATGTCCTTCTGAACTTCTGCGTCATCGAAACGACGACCAATTAAACGCTTCACAGCAAAGAGTGTGTTCTTCGGATTCGTAACCGCCTGACGCTTGGCCGGCGCACCAACGAGCACTTCACCGTTGTCCATGTAAGCAACGATGGAAGGGGTCGTACGAGCACCTTCGCTGTTTTCGATAACCTTAATATTGTCACCTTCCATCACAGCAACAGCCGAGTTGGTAGTACCAAGGTCAATACCAATGATCTTCGCCATAGTAGGTTAATCCTTTAAAAAAATCCTTTCATTTCAGAGGCCGACACTTCATTGCCATGATCTTTCATCACGCAGGGCACATCTGAACAATACTGAAACTTTCTGTTCGCGCTTGATGTTATACATACATCCTTTGCGAACGACCTTAATCCCTATATGGGGATGCCACTAATTTTTTCAACCCCCTATTTCAACGCCAGTCAAAAATAATTACATCTCCATTCTTTTTGCCTTGTTTATCAGAGGGTTATCGCAAATAAAAAAGGGCGCCCTCTACCGAGCACCCTTCTTTTGGCTGAAATTTTGATTAGCCTTGAGCAACACTAACCATGGCCGGACGCAACACGCGATCCGCAATCAACCAACCACGTTGGAAGACTTCAACCACCATCCCTGCAGCAACACCTTCAGGCGCCGGCACCATAGCAATCGCCTGATGCTTATGTGGATCAAAGACTTCGCCCTTCGGATCGATTGGCTTCATTTCAGACACATCAAGCGCGTGCATGAACTGACGATAGGTTGCCAACATCCCTTCACGGACAGGATCATCTTCCATATCCTTAGTGACTTCCAAGGCCTTTTCAAGACTATCGACCACAGGCAAAAGATTTTCGGCAAACTTTTCAATGCCAAACTTGCGAGCCTTCTGAATTTCATCAGAGGAACGACGACGTGTATTTTCAAGTTCAGCCATCGCACGGACGTAGAGGTCGTAATGTTCGGTGACCTTCGCCTCAGTCAACTTCAATGCCGTCTGCAACGTTTCAATCTTCTGTTCTGGCGTTTCTTCCTTCGCGGGCTGAGCTTCCTCTTCGGGCGCCTGAGCGTCCTGGTTGCATTCGCACTGGCCTTCGCAACAGGCGGTCTGTTCCTTCACTTCCTGTTCCTGAGTCTTTTCAGTCATAAATTGCTCCGTAGACTCGTCTACATCTAGACGAGAGGCTAATGACGGGAAGCAAAGTCCCGTCTGAATACTGTTCCTATATATATGGGGACAATGATGGCAATTTCAAGCGAACGATTTATAACCATCCCGCAAGTTCACGACGAGCAATCTTTTCGTAAGCGTCTAAAGCAACCTCTGACTCATTGAGGGCAGGAATGTAATGGAATTCTCCCTGGGTCAACGCCTCACTCTTAAAAGCACTGGTATAGGTCTGACGCAACTCGTCGTCAATCTCTTCAATGGTTTCTAAGCAGTCTGCAGCAAAACCTGGACAAATCACATCGACACGAGGAGTTCCCTCTTCGGCCAATGCTTTTACGCTCGCAAGTGTGTACGGTTGCAACCATTCATCTCGTCCAAAGCGTGACTGAAAGCAGACCATCCAATCACGAGCATCTAGGCCTAATTGTTGCGCAATCAGTGAAGCGGTTTTGTGGCACTGTGACTCATACACATCACCCAATTCAGTGCTTTTTTGTGGAATCCCATGAAAACTCATGACAAGTCGACCACCAACACTCATGGGCGCGCCATTTTTGTCCCAGTAATTGCGTAACTGTCTCACAATGGCCTGAATATAAGCGGGCTCATCGTGATAGTCGTGAATCGTACGAATCGCTGGAAAATCTCGATGGGTCATGACATGGCGAGCGACCGCGTCAAAGCAAGCAGCCGTCGTCTGTGCCGCATACTGCGCAAACATGGGCATCACCAAAACACGCTTGACATTGTCAGCCATCATTTGATCCATGACTTCACTCACAGATGGATGACCATAACGCATCCCCCAATAGACCGAGATACCTAAACGCTCGGCCAACTTTTCAGCCGTATGCTTCGTATGCACGATTAAAGGGGAACCCTCTTCAGTCCAAACACCGTTATAGCGTTCTGCAGACTTCTTCGGGCGCGTTCTTAAAATGATGCCGTGCAAAATCGGCCACCACTTCCAACGAGGCAATTCCACAATACGCTGATCGCCTAAAAACTCAGCCAAATAATTACGAACCGCCGTTTCCGTCGGTTGATCAGGACTACCTGTATTAATCAGAAGTAAGGCGGTTTTTTTTGACGTTTCCATGGATAAGAACCAGCGAATAAGCTTACTGAGACAACGACTCATTGTGCCTTGTCTTTCTTAAGAAAGGCTTTTAGCGCCATATGCAAAAAAAGGCCGCAGACTGCCCAAACTCCGCAGCTAATTTCCTATCTAGGATCAAATCATTGACAATGATCAA
>CALEAW010000018.1 GCA_937943605.1 uncultured Sutterella sp.
AATGAGAAGGGGGCACTGCTTAGTCGACATGCGACTTTTGCAACACCCCCTTTTTGCTAAGCAGGCATCGTATTACTTGATGTCTTTCAGTTCACGACGAAGAATTTTGCCAACGGCCGTCTTCGGGAGAGAATCCACAAAGATGATTTCGCGTGGCATTTTGTAGCCAGTTAATTGCGTACGGCAATACTTCTTTACATCATCAGCTGTGAGACTCGGATCCTTACGAACGATCACGGCTTTCACGGTTTCGCCTGACTTGGCGCTCGGTACGCCGACGACACCAACTTCTAACACGCCAGGCATGGAAGCGATAACGTTTTCAACTTCATTCGGATAGACGTTGAAACCAGACACCAGAATCATGTCCTTCTTACGGTCAGTAATGGTGATGCAACCGCGCGTATCCATGTGACCAACGTCGCCCGTACGAAGCCAACCATCACGCAAAACAGCGGCAGTTTCTTCAGGTTTATTCCAGTAACCCTGCATGACCTGAGGACCGCGAACACAAATCTCACCCGTAAATTCCGGAATGCGATCTGGAGATGGGCAACGGCCGAGATCTTTGAAGCCTTCGCCACGAATCGTCACTTCTGTGGATGGAATGGGTACACCAACAGAACCATCCCACGGTGCGTTCGGGATGTTGCCACAGACGCCAGGAGAGCACTCAGTTAGGCCGTAAGCTTCGAGGATATTGCAGCCGGTTTGAGCCTTCCAACGTTCGGCGATGGTACGCTGAACTTGAGAGCCGCCACCCGCTGTCACTTTCAAGCGCGTGAACTTATGCGAACAGAAAATCTTGTTGTTCAGCATCGCGGCAAAGAGCGTATTGACACCGACGATGATCGAGAAGTCCCACTTAATACATTCTTTCGCCAGACCATCGATATCGCGCGGATTCGTAATCAAAACCATTGTCGCAGCAAACTGCGTGAAGGCTAAGGTCGCGCAAAGCGAGAAGATGTGGTAGAGCGGTAAAGCTGTCATGGCGACTTCTTCACCTTCCTTGAAGCTGCTAGCAAGCCAGCAACCCACCTGCTGCATATTGGCGAGCAAATTACGGTGTGTCAAAATGGCGCCCTTAGCAACCCCTGTTGTTCCACCGGTGTATTGCAAGAAGGCAATGTCCGTGGTCTTAATGGCATGAGGTTGGAAGCCGTGCTGGCGCCCTTTTGCAAGGGCGTCGTTGAAATTAACTGCGTGCGGAAGATGGTAGGCAGGCACCATCTTCTTAACGTGACGCACGACAAAATTCACTAATGTGCGCTTAAAGAAGGGGAAAAGGTCACCGACACCTGTGGTGATAATGTGTTCACACTTGGTGCCTTCTAGAGCGTTTTGGAGCGTTTTAGCGAAGTTTTCAATGATAACAATCGCTTTTGCTTCTGAATCACGCAACGTGGCATTAACTTCACGAGACGTGTAGAGCGGGTTGATGTTGACAACGATCATGCCAGCGCGAAGGCAGGCGAACATAGCAACCACATACTGCAACAAGTTCGGCATCATGATGGCGACACGGTCGCCAGGTTGAAGGCCGAGACTCTGGAGGTAAGCTGCGAAGTCCTTTGTTAGGGTAGCTGTGTGACTATAAGTCAGATCGCATCCCATATTGGTGTACCCAACGTTGTTCGGATAGCGAGCAGCAATTTCATCAAGAACGGCAGGAATGCTAGCGTAGCGATCAGGATCGATTTCGTGGGGACAACCAGCAGGATAAGAGTCAAACCAGGGGAACGTTTGTGTCATGGCTATGTGGTGATGAATTTCGTACGAATACATATTTGGCGGCGACATCAATGAGGCTGTTCCTCATGAATTGCATGCAAGCCACGCGCCAACTATTAAGTTTAGCGAGATAAATCGTCGAAAACGAGTATAAAAATCAGTATTAATACCCAGAAAAAAGAAAAAGCCCCCACTTTTGGAGGCTTTTCTTTGAGTCTAAAGCTTGTTAGGCTTCAAGCGTCAAGCAATGACGAGCATATTCTTCAACGGCATCCCAATCCGTGTAGTCAATCACGGCGGTCATTTCCGTCGGGCCCTTCGTCATCTTCATGATCATCTGAATAAGCTTGGCGTCGATCCAGTTCCAGTTCGGGTAGTCAACTTTACCGGCAAAGCACTTCACATCCTTCGGATGCCAAGGATTATTTTCCAAGAACTTGCGGCAGTAGACGTTACCTTCCGGCGTAGCCTTAGCCGGATTACGAGCGATCACGGTGACGTTGAAGAAGCTGTTGGGCTTGGCGTCAAGTACAGACTTCCACTTGTTCACGAATGCAAGGAAGTCCTTACGGAACTTGCCATAAAGAACAGGTGCGCCAGCGATGACCAGGTCATACTTGTTCCAATCAATCCCTTCACGGTCAGCTTCGAGCACATGCATCATGTCAGCCTGATTGCCTTCAGCGATGATGGTTTCCCAAATGCGGCGGGCAATACGAGCGGTATGGCCGGAGCGGCTATCGTAAACGACGAGCACCGTCTTCATGTTTATTCTCCAAAAGGGTCTGTCAGCACGTGCATAACACGGCTTGAAAAAATGTGATTGATGAGTGTGATTTGACAGGTCTTTCTCACTCTGTCGAGTATTTTAACTGAGGCTTTATTGCGATTAGCTTAAACCTTATAGTGGATGAAGTGAAGTTTACGGGTAAAACCTGATAAATTTTTAAAAATCAGTGGTACAATCACGCACTTATGACAGCCAATGGCTGTTGAAGATTGATGATTAGCTGTACCTCGTTTTTATCGCCAAAAATACGCGTTTTGGGGACAGCAGACTACTATGGAAGAATATGGCAAAGGAAGATCTCATTGAGATGTCGGGCCAGGTGCTTGAAGTCCTGCCCGATGCCCGCTATCGCGTTAAGCTCGACAACGGTCATGAATTGGTGGCTTACACCAACGGTAAGATGCGTAAGCATCACATCCGCATTCTCGCGGGTGATAAGGTTTCTCTTGAACTCTCACCGTACGACTTGACCAAGGGCCGCATCACCTTCCGTCACATTGAAGGTCGTCCGCCCGCTGCCGCTGCTGCTCGTCGTCGTTGATAGCCCAGTGAATATAAAGAAAAAGCCCCTCGATTTGGTCGAGGGGCTTTTTCTTTAGGCTTAGAACGTGTCTTTATAGAGGATAAAGAACGTAATCGTAAGGTGGTAAAAGACAGGTGCCGCAAAGGTAAGTGGCGCGAGTCGAGCCAAAGTACCACGAGTGATATACAGGTCGCTTTCGCTAGCGAGTCTAGCTGCGCCCATGCTACGACGCACTGCATTAATCACCATGTCACCCAACACGCAGGAAATGGCAATGGCGATGGCCATCAAGACAGCCTGCCAAGCACGGAAAGGCGTGATCCAGAACATGGCGGCACCCGCAAGAATCCCGCAAAAAGAACCGATCAACGTTCCTTTAATGGTGCGGTTGGTGTTGAAATTCAGGCTCTTGCCACCGAAGAACGAGCTTGCAATACTAGATGCAAGGTCGCATACAAAGACAACAAGCAAGAAGAATAACAACATCAGGGGGCCTGAAGAGTTATAGCGCGTGTAATCCAACATGGCGATAGCAGGTGCGTGGCTGACGCAGAAAACGCAAAGCATAATGCCCCACTGAACCTTGGCTACACGCTCAAGGTAGCGTTCCGTGTCCTTGGAGATGGCCATGATGACGGGTAGCGCCAAGAACAAATACGTCGGAATGAAAAGGGTCATAAAGTAGGAAAGCTCAAACCCAATTAACGCGTATTGAACCGGAATAGCAATGTAAAAAGCCACAACCAAAGCGTGATGGTCTGTGGGTTTTGTGGGGGTGATTGCGATGAATTCTCTTAGCAAGAAGAAGCTGATCAATGCAAAAAAGACCAAAAGTGTTGCTTGGCCAAGCGCAAAGGCAATGGCGAAAACAGCAATCAGCCACCAGGACATACGAACGCGTGCGTTAACAGCAAGTAGACGTGCACGTTGTTCGGCGGAGTCACTGCGCTTCAGTGACCAGGCAGAATAAAAAGTACCGATTGCAGCTAAGAGTAAGAGGCCTACGAACAAAATGACATAGGCTTCCTGGATCGTAAAACCGAGTCTCATGGTTGGGCCAACGAAATAATTGCGTTACGGGCGCGTTCGAGGAAGTCTTCCTTTAGATCGTCCGGGGAATGTTCAAGAGGTTCACCGAAGCGAATAGAGCAGACGGTGGGCACGGGGAGCAGAACCCCTTTGGGCATGGCTCGATGCAGGTTTTCAATATAGACTGGAATCAGCTCCACTTGAGGAAATTCCTTCATTAAGCGCCAAATGCCTGACTTGAAATCGCTCGGCAACGGCTGAGGGCGACGTGTTCCTTCTGGGAAAATAATCAGAGAAGACCCTTCTTGTAAGGCTTGACGTAATGGATCAAGCGGGTTGCTGTGTTCAGTACGACGGCGGTCGACAAGCACGACATTGAGCTCTTCTAAAGCGATGCGACGACGAAGAACGCCTTTTTCCCAATAGTCTTTGGCTGCAACAGGACGAACGAATGGCCGCAATTGTGGCGGCAAAGAAGCCCAAATGACAATAGTGTCAAGATGGCTAGTGTGATTTGCGAAATAAATACGCTGCTTGGAAGATGGGGCGCAACCCTGCCAATGCGGGTAGGCGCCAACAAGTAGTCTAGTGAGCCACACAATGGGCGTCATTAGTTTGAACGATTTGAACACGGTGCGTTCCTGTGTAGATGAATCTATCCATTATAAACCGCTGGGCTAGACGGCATCACTCCTCAGGGTGGTTCGTTCCACCAACGGTCAAAGCATCGATGCGCAAGGTTGGCATACCCACGCCGACAGGGATATGTTGGCCCTCTTTACCACATTGGCCTGTGCCGTCGTCAAGCGCGGGATCGTTACCAACCATGGGAATGTGTTTGAGGGCTTCTGGGCCTGAGCCAGATAACATGGCACCCCGAACGGGGCGTGTTAGTTTGCCATTTTCAATGAGATAGGCCTTGCTCATGGCAAAGACAAATTTGCCATTGGTAATGTCAACCTGGCCACCACTAAAGTTACTTGCATAGATTCCATATTTGACCGATTGAATGACCTCTTCAGGGGTATGAGAGCCGGCAAGCATAAAGGTATTGGTCATACGAGGAAGTGGTAGCGTTGCAAAACTTTCTCGTCGACCGTTGCCTGTTGGTGTCTCATTGAGGAGTCGAGCGTTCGTTAAGTCGTGCATGAAACCAGTGAGGATGCCATCTTCGATGAGAGTTGTACGCGAGGCAGGGGTTCCTTCATCATCAATTGAGATGGAGCCGCGTGCGTTTGCGATTGTGCCGTCATCCACTACGGTGACGCCTGGCGACGCAATGCGTTGACCTAACATCTCTGAAAATGCTGAGGTGCCTTTACGAATGAAGTCACTTTCTAAGCCATGACCGATCGCTTCATGAAGAAGAATGCCAGGCCAACCGTGACCTAATACAACTGGCATGATACCCACGGGAGTAGGATCGGCATGAAGATTATGCAATGCTTCGCTGACTGCGTCTGATGCCCACTTGTAAAGACGTTCTTTGGTGAAGAAATCCAAACCTAGACGAGATCCACCACCCGCTGTGGCGCGTTCTTTGCGGCCATTTTCCATGGTCAAAACGTTAATTGACAGGTAAACCATCGGTTTGATATCCCCGGTCAATAAGCCGTCAAGTCGATAAAGCAACATGCTGTCGGTTTCACACTGCAAGGTGACTGTGACATCAATAACACGAGGATCTATGGATCGCGCTAAGGCATCAGCTTCTTGAATTAACGCTAGGGCTTTAGTCGTATTAGCGTTGTCAGTTGGATCATGTATATCGTAAACGGGCGCATAAGGTTGATGATGTACTGATAGCGGAAGAATGACATCATCATTGCCTTGCTCAAGGCGCCCGTGTTTGGCGACGGTACTTGCTGCGTCAAGTAACGAGGATTCCGAGAGAATGTCTGTATAGGCCAACGTAGAGGTTTCGCCACAGACCGTGCGCAAACCTGCACCTCGGTCAATGGAGTAGCTACCTGTTTTGATTTTTCCTTCGTCAAAGACCCAGGCGCGTGAGATGGTTTGTTGCAAGTAAATGTCAGCCCAGTCTGTTTTGGCGTGACACATGTGTGCGAGCACCCGTCTTAAACGATCAGCATCGAGGTCGGACGAATTAAAAAAAAGCGCTTGAGCGCTTTGAAGACGCTCAAGCGAAGCGGTTGATTGATTCATGTTTAATAGAGGGTGCGAGACGTCAAGGCGGGTAAGGTGTTGCGAATGGCTCGAAGTTGTGCCAGATCAACGTTACCGATCACGATGCCTTTGCCCTGAGCTAATTCACTCAATGTACTCCCCCAAGGATCAATAATCTTGGAGTGCCCCCAAGTTGTACGACCACATTCGTGTTGACCACCTTGCGCAGAAGTGACAACAAAACATTGATTTTCGATTGCGCGAGCAGCAAGCAAGGTAGCCCAATGCGCTCGACCTGTCATGGCTGTGAAGGTTGCAGGAAGGACAATTAAATCTGGTTGGTTAAGTTGGCGGAAAAGCTCAGGGAATCGTAAGTCATAGCCTAAAGAGAGACCTACGGTTAACGTTTCGCCATCCCAGTCTGTGATTTTGAAATGGACGGGTTGCTGACCAGGTTGCACATGAAAGCGCTCATCGTAACACTCGTTTTGGTTTTGAAAACGGAAGAGGTGAATACGGTCGTAGCGTGCAACGATATTGCCAGAAGGATCAAAGACGATAGAACTATTGGTACAAAGACGGTTATCGTCAGATTTAATGGGAATCGAACCGGCCACAATCCACAAGTGATGACGCGCTGCGGCAACACGAATCGTTTCCTGAATGGGGCCGTCTTCGAAGGTTTCTGCGATGGACAGTTGCCGTTCAGGTTTATCTAAAAGCGCGAAGTGCTCAGGCAGAACAACAAGTTCGGCGCCAGACTCTGCGGAGGCCGCAATGAGGTTCGTTGCCTCTAATACATTCTGTTCGGGATCAGTACCCGAAATCATTTGACAGGCAGAAATACGCATGAAGCTTTTATGAAAAATCGATAAAGGTCAAATCATTGTAGCGGAACGTATGCATAGAGGGTTACGGCGTCACGCTTGGTAAGGCATCAAGGTTAAGGCGCTCCAACTTCTGAATTTGTGGATTATCGAACGAACCGTCAATGGCATATTCCATACGGAACATCTGAGAAAGTTGATCCTTAAAGAGCCACTGTGTGACAAAGGTTCCAATCCCAACGGCTGGGTTCACAAGTGCGAGCGCCAAGGAAGGGCCGCCGACATTAATCGCAGGAAGAATGATGGCTTTGAGGTTTAGGGTTTCTCGATTGAGATTCAAGTCGCCCCCTAAAACAACAGTTGCAGCTGAACCAAGCACAGAAGCTTTAGGAAGGCTGACTTTGCCGTTTTGAATCGTACCTGCGGCATGCGCGGAGTCAAAAGTGAAGCCACGGTTAATCACGTCACGGAAATCCAAGGTTAAGCGTCGCAGGAGATGCTGCATGGAAAGTAAGCTAAGAAGGCGTCCAGCACCAGGTTCAATTTGTAGGAATTGACCGGAACCGAGTTCACTTGAAAACTGCCCATTGAGCGTCTGAAGCTCAAAAAGGTGAGGAGCGTTTTCCCACGATAGATCCATGTTGATTGTCGCAGACGCGCCATGCACAGCATCGGGCACGGCGAGGCTTGTGAGCAACTTACCTGCATCAGAAATGCGTGCGGTGAGCGAAAGCGTTGTTTGGCCAGATTGTTTTGGCAAATGTTTCCATTGGCCGTGACCTTGTAGTGTGCCACCAACATTACGAATCACCATTTGAGAGATGTCCCAAATGTGGAAGCCTTGATCTTGACGGTTTTTGGCTTGGACTTCGACCTTGCCGACATGTCTTTGACCCAATTTCAGATCATCAATGACAACGTTGATGTCTGGTAATTGATCAGGTGCTTTTTGTGTCGATGGCTTTGTAGAGAGTTTGTCGACTGAACTATCAGGTAAATGAAGTCGAGTGAGTGCAATCTTTAAGCTCGAAGGCTGTTTGGCAGTGGCTTGTTGATATTCCACTTGTCCAGCGGCATCGTCACCTGCAAGACGCAAATGCCAGTTGTTACGACCAAAGCGGCGGGCTGTCACACCAAGGTTAGTCAACGTCTTGTCAAGCCAATCAACCTTGGCGGCTTCAATCGAGACAAGAGAAATACGATTAACTGCAGAATTGGACTGCTGTGGTTTGTCTGTCTCTGGTTGAAGAATGAGCGGCAACCAATGGTCAGCATTAAGGTATGGTGTGGCAACCGCAATACTAAGTCCCTTGGTTTCTTGCTCTCTTTGAGCCGTTCCCAAATTGACAACGCCGTCAGTGAGCGCTAAATGCCCATTGAGCTTATTAAACATTAATGTGACGTCTGCACGTTGCGGTGATTTCACATGAATGCGCATGCCTGACTCGGGCAACACATTAACTCGGAATGATGTAGGCCAAGCTTGATGTGCAGCCTTTTCAAAGGGGACGGGTAACGTGCTGACAATCTGTTCAAGTTTGGTATGCCCCTGGATGTCGATCAGGGAACGTGTGAATCCAATGTCAGCATCTACATGAATAGGGGCCGTGCCGCTTAAGTGTTTGAAAAACGGTTTTGCCTCATCTAAATCAAGGAATGATTCAAGTTCTTGTGTCGTCGGGGTGGCATCTATGCCGAGTCGCAAAACGCCATCGGTCGTCTTGGCAGACACGGTCACGGGATGACCAGAAGCTGTTTCACCGATAATTGGCGTTTTGGTTGTGACGCTCGACTGGGTAATGTGAAGCGCTCCAGTGGCATTTTTTACCGTAGGTAAATGAAGCCCGTAATAGAAATCAGCTTCTTTTAATTTGGCGTCAATGTCGACTTTGAGGTCTTTTTCAAAGTCGCCAGCCAGAGGAATGGAAAGGTCGAGACGAATATCGGTAGCCCCCTTTCCAGTGCTTTCAGCAAAAGCAGAAGAAAGAAGGTCTTTGAGCATAATGCCTTCGTTGAGATAGCGTAGCGCATGACTAAGGTCGCCGCTCGCTCGCCCCTTAACACTCAAAAGCGCTTCACTATAGGAAGGCAAATCAACTTGTACATTAGAGGCAGTTAAGCCGAGAGAACGGGCACTCTGACCCGTAATAAACATGCCGTTGCCTTCAAAACGCAAATGGGCTTTGATGTCTTTAAGGAGTGGCCATTGTTGTCCTGTTAGCCATTGTCCCTTGCTGTCTTTTTGATGGGAAGGTAAAAAATCTAAAAGACCATCCGTGAGATCGGCTTCAATCAAAAAGTGACCGCTTGATTTATCGGCGCCGTCCCATGGGAATTTGTCCAAAGGACCTTTAACAATAAAGGAACCGTTACTGCCCTTGCCAGCAAGAATACCTGCTTCTAACCAATCTAATAAGCTTTCACCGACGACGCGAGGAATGTAATGGGGGACGGCTTCTGCTTTAGCGCGGCTAATGGTGCCAGAGAGATCAATCGTGCCAGCGCCACCAGTCGCCGACCAACTGCCTTGGCCAGAGAGGGCGGCGTCAGTGTTGGACGCAGAGAACTTCGAGAAATTGATATGTAGTCTCGGGTGAAAGCTGACGTCAACATCAGCTTGCAGACGATCAAAAGGCATGGTTGGACGACGGAAAATGTCCAAGAAGGTCAAGGATGCCTCTTTGCTATTAAGAGCAACCGTAAAGCCGTCGCCATTTGTTTTGGGTGCAAAGCGTCCTGAGAGCTGACTAAAACCTGGGATAGCGCCCTCGGCCTGCAGGGTGAGATTCTCGAAATAGCCTGATGGATGCCAACTATTTGGATCGTTCAAAGGGCCGGTGATGTCGAGGGATATGTCACGTAAAAGCCCAGTGGGTTTATGGTTCTGTACGAACTGATGGAGTGATGCATCGACCGGTAACTGGGGAATGAAACTAGTGAGTGCACCAATGTCTAAGCGGTTTGCATTAAAGGTAGCGCCAAGCAATCGATCAGCAGCATCATGACGCATCGAGAAAGATGCTTGAAGAGGCTGAGATGTGCGGTGAGTTGGTGTCGCAAAGTCAAGATGACTAATTTCGACTGTCTGTGTTTTAAGGTCGTCGTATTGCGCTCGATATTGGAGACGACTTGAGAGACGTCGCACCTTTAATGGGGCTAGTTCAGGCGCAAGCTGAGCATCGATATGGTGGAGTTTGAGATCTGCAACAGCAGACGTGATTCGCCCGTCCGAAAAATCTAACCAAGCTTCAATTTGACCTTGACCAGAACGCAACCAAGGTTGATCCATACGCGTGAGGAGTTCGGCTAAGTTAGAGTTGCTCGACTGTAAATAGGCGCGACCGTCCCACGTCTGAGGATTGGCCTCATCCGTAAAGAGATGTTTGTTGATATGGACGATTGCTTTAAACGTTTCGGGGGCTGTCTCGTGAGGGGCGAGTTTAATTTGACCACTCAAGGCAGCGCGCCAGTCAAGTAATCGTTGCTCAAAAATAAAATGTGTTTGCTTGAGTTGAACAACACTCGCGTGATTCTGTTGCTCATCAATATAGGTCAACGTACCATTGATGAGTTCAAGCTTGCGTTGATCTAATAGCCAATCGCCTAACTGACTATTTGATGATTGTTTGTCGTCTGAACGATTGAGATTGATGGAGAAGCCTGCAATTTCAATCGTGTCCGCCTCGAGGCGTCGAACGGTCAGCGATGGATCCACAACGACGAGTTGTTCAAATCTCGGAGAGAGATGCCAAAGCGATGACCAGGAAAAGCGGGCAGAGACTTGTGGGAGTGTCAACGCAACAACCCCGTCAGGGCGGGCGATCTGCACATCCTTGAGATTAATAACAGGCCAAAACTTTTCGAAACCCGCCGAAAAATGTGAGGCATTGATTGTGACGCCTGTCGCTTCCGAGACGGCTCGATTGATGTCGTCACGGAAGTTGTCAGCTTGGGTCGTAAAGAACCAGCGTGCACCAATAATGATGGCACTCAGTATGAAGTAGAGGCCGATCAGCCAGTAAAACAGACTGCGCATCAAGTTGGTGTATTTGGACGAGTGGGTAACGCGACCCCGGTAGTGCAGCGATCGACGTCGGTAGTAGTTTTTCATGAAGGCGTAGGGCAAGCGCAATGCATTTTGACTGAAATTGTACTGCAGGCAATCCTAGATATGAAATTCATTGAGCAAAAACGCGAATGAGAATGCCTCTAGGCTTTTAGATAGAATAATTGAAGACTAATTTTTATCAGGTTCACGTTGTGCCGATACAGAACGGAGTTTTTATGGCTCAGCTTTCTCTTCACGATGTCATTCGTTATTCGTCGTTTACAGCAAGATCTTTGCAGGCCATGATGCCAGGATTTTCGCCTGAGAAAGATTTGGCATTTTATGAAGGACTTTTAGAGGAAACTTTTTCTCGTGAAGCCATGCAGTCCGAAATTCAGGCAATTACCTCGCCACAGCAATTACGAGTGACGTTGCGAGAAATGCGTCGGCGGCTCATCGTGAATATCATTGGTCGCAATGCGTTAGGGCGTATCGACTACTTTGAAGTCGTGCGCATGATGAGTGACTTTGCAGAGTTGGCAGTGACTGCAACGGTATCCCTCAATGCAAGAGAGCTCGCAGAACGATACGGTGTGCCTATAGGCTATTCAGGACAACCTCAAGATTTGTTGGTCGTCGGAATGGGCAAACTTGGTGGGCGTGAACTGAATGTCTCATCCGATATTGACCTGATCTTTTTATACGATGAAGATGGTGAGACCCAGGCAACGCAAGCATTCTCTAATGCACGTCGCACACTTTCGGTTCAAGAATTTTATGAACGATTGGCTAGGCGCATCATTCCAGCGCTCAATGATATTGAGGGGCCTGGGTTTGTGTTTCGCGTCGATATGCGTTTGAGACCTAATGGTGAATCTGGGCCGATTGTGTGTTCAAGCGATATGCTTGAAGAATATCTATATACGCAGGGGCGAGATTGGGAACGCTTTGCATGGCTTAAGGGCCGAGTCATTAATTCGGCTGTTTTTGGGTCAGAGGAGCTCTTTGCGCAGCAAACGCGCAATATAACGTCATTGGTGCGTCCCTTTGTTTTTAGAAAATATCTGGATTTTGGTGCGATTTCGTCTCTGACACGATTACATGAAATGATCCGAGCCGAAACGGCGCGTCGTGAGTTGGCTCGAGGAGGCACATGTGTCAACGTTAAGTTAGGGCGCGGTGGCATTCGAGAAATCGAATTTTTGACGCAAACCCTGCAGGTCATTCGAGGTGGACGAGATCCTGCATTGCGTGGCAAAGAAACGTTGACGATGTTGTCTACGCTGGCCAAAGAGGGTGGTATAGCACCAGAGATGGCAGCAAAATTGTCGGACTATTACGTTTTCTTGCGTAATGTAGAGCACGCGATTCAGTACGTTAACGACGAGCAGACCCAACGACTGCCTCGAGAGGGCGAAGGTTTGACTTCTGTCGCTGGTCTTCTGGGTATGGAGTCAGAAGCCCTTTGGCAGGCTGTCAGCGAAGTGCGTGAGTATGTGGCCGATGCCTTTGATAGTGTTTTTCAGGTTAGAGAACCAGAGAACGATTGCGGAGACTGGCCAACTGGATGGGAAACAGGGACTTCTACAGCGTGCGCAGCGTTGGCTCATAAGCTTGAAAGTTTGGGATATGCGAAAGATGTCGATGAATTGGTTTCTCGCATCATGCGACTGACATCTACTCGAACAGGACGGAGTCTCTCTGCTGATGCAAGGAAGCGACTGCAAAATTTAATTCCGGTGATAGCTGAAAGATGTCCTACGTGGCAGTCCAACGATGGGCCTCGTGTCGTTCCGATTGAAGAGGTGTTCTCGAGGTACTTGAAATTATTAGAGGCGATTGCGGGGCGCTCGACATATATTGCGTTGCTGACACAGTATCCAAAGGCGGCTGATCGAGTTGGTCGCGTGTTGGCGGCTAGTCGTTGGAGTGCGGATTATATTGTTCGCCATCCGATTATTCTTGATGAACTTGTGGATGGTCGAGTCCATGAAATGGATGACTTTACGCCTGTTGATTGGCGTGAGTGGACGGATAAATTACATCGAGCATTAGCAGAGGCAACAGGTGATCAAGAGCGACAAATGAATGCGTTACGCGATGCGCATCATTCAGCTGTTTTCCGTTTGTTAATTGCAGACTTGGATGGACGCTTTACGGTTGAACGCTTAGCAGACCAGTTGTCGGCTTTGGCCGATGCTGTGTTAGATGAAGTGCTTGAATTGGCTTGGGAAAGCTTGCCGAAGAAGCATTGCGATCGTCCGAAGTTTGCTGTGATTGGGTATGGGAAGCTTGGTGGTAAAGAGTTGGGTTATGACAGTGACCTTGATCTTGTCTTTATTTATGACGACCCGGATCAAGATGCGGACCTGGTTTATAGCCGTTTGGTGCGCCGAATGATGAGTTGGCTCACCCTTCAAACGTCGTCAGGCAAATTATTCGATGTGGATTTGCGACTGCGTCCCAACGGGGACAGTGGTTTGATTGTTTCGCCATTTGAAATGTTTAGCCGCTATCAGCGTAATGCTGATGGGCATGGGGCATGGTTTTGGGAACATCAGGCACTGACACGCGCTCGATTTGTGGCTGGTAATCGCGATTTAGGTCGTAGGTTTGAAGAAGAACGTCGCAATATTTTAATGTTGCCTAGAACGATCGCATCTGCTCGTCAAGATGTTCTTGATATGCGTCTGAGAATGTTGGAGGGTCATGCTAATCGCACGATCTATTTCGATATCAAGCACGACCGAGGAGGTATGGTCGATGTCGAATTTATTGTGCAATTACTGGTGTTAACGTCGTCGAGCACTCATCCTGAACTTGTAAATAATTTTGGCAATATTCTTCTTTTAGAAACCGCTGCACGCTTAGGACTGGTTGACGAGCAACTGGTGAAGCTAGCGGTCAAGGCATATCGTCGTTACCGTGCGCTACAGCATGAAATTCGATTGAATAGTGGTGAAGGCGTTCCAGTACGGGTGCCAATGAGTTTGGTTGAAAACGAAAAAATGGCTGTTTTGGCATTGTGGAAAGCTGTTTTTGGGACGGATGCGCCCGTCAGAGAAGTCGTTGCCTGAATGACAGAGCCTATTAAAGAGAGGTAGACTCTGCTAGTTTTTTGAGTTTTGGAATTAAAGTCATGCCTATCGTGGTTTCCGATTACAAGGCACCTTCATGGTGTCCCGGGGGACATCTTCAGACGGTATTGCCAGCAAAATTAATGCCTCGACCCAAGGTGTCCTATCGTCGTGAAAAGGTAGAGATGCCCGATGGCGACTTTATGCTTTGGGATTGGGTCGAGCCTGAAGTCAAAGATGTTACAGCTCCGATTCTTGTTCACTTTCATGGGCTTGAAGGTTCGAGCCGTAGTCACTATGCCGAAGCGTTGATGGCCAGTTGTGTTGAGCGCGGTTGGCGTGGCGTTGTGGCGCATTTTCGCAGTTGTGGCGGCGAAATGAACCGTTTGCCACGTGCCTATTTTGCGGGTGATAGTGCTGACTGTGAATGGGTGCTTAAAACGGTACATCGGCGTTATCCCACAGCTGATTTGCGCGCAGTTGGCGTGAGTCTTGGAGCTAATCAACTCGCAAAGTTTTTAGGGGATCGCGGAGAAGATGCATGTTTTCTCAAAGGGGCGGTTGCGATCGGGGCACCATTAGATCTCGTAGCTGGCAGTGAACGTATTAGTAAAGGGGTTAACACCCTTTATGCCGACATGTTTTTGGCGACGCTCAAGCCTAAGCTTGAGGCAAAAGCCAAGATGTTTCCTGATGCCATCAATATGGATGCCGTCCGTGCGTGCAAAACGATGTTTGACTTTGACAATGTCTACACCGCACCGATGCATGGTTATGCTTCAGCGATGGATTATTGGCAGAAGTGTTCAGCAAAACCTGTGCTCAAGAATGTCCGTGTACCCCTGTTACTTTTAAATGCGCAAAACGATCCATTCTTTCCTGCCTGGGGTTTGCCTACGGCATCGGAGATCAGTTCGTCGATTATTGCGGATTTCCCAAAAGAAGGTGGGCATATTGGCTTCCCTCAAGGGCGCGCACCTGGTAATATCCTCTATCTACCTCGACGCGTGATGCGTTTTTTTGATACCGGCAGCTAAATCGTCTGCTTGGGTACATTCCTTGTCATTTCTTTAGGTATGCGCTGACTTTCGTTCGGTTGCGCCAGGAGAGCCATTAAATGCAGAAGTATTTCTCCAATCGTTCGATTGGACTCTTTAGTCTCATCTTATTTATCTTGACGATTCCTGCGGGAAATTGGGTGGTGATGAACGTGGGTACCGTTTGCCCGCCTGATGGTCCTTGCTTGATTCCCGTGTGGCCTGGCATTATGTCTCCGTCAGCCGTTTTGTTCGCGGGTTTGGCTTTGATTTTGCGTGACGCTGTTCAAAGTCTCTTAGGTAAAAGTTGGACGTTGGTTGCGATTGTGGTCGGTGCGTTGTTGTCAGGGATTTTGTCTGAACCTGCCATCATCTTAGGCTCGACATGTGCATTTCTGTTTTCTGAGTTGGCAGACTTTGCGGTTTATACCCCGCTGAGAGAACGTCATTTGTCTTTGGCGATTATTCTTTCGGGTTTGGTTGGCTCGATTGTTGACTCCATCATTTTCCTTTCGTTGGCTTTTGGCTCTTTGGATTTTGTCGTTGGCCAAGTGATTGGTAAATTCTGGATGAGTTTATTGGCTGGCGGTATGTTGGTCATGTGGAATTATCGCCAGCGTTCGGCAGTTCGCCTCTAATTGAATAAGTCATCAAGCTAAAAAAGGTCGCAGTCTCCCGAACTCCGCAGTAAATCTACTATCTAGATAATGCGATCGGCTTAATAGCCC
>CALEAW010000019.1 GCA_937943605.1 uncultured Sutterella sp.
AAAAAAGGGGGTGTTGCAAAGTTCAGGAGAACCTGACTTTTGCAACACCCCCTTTCGATCTTGGTTGCGGGGGGAGGATTTGAACCTCCGACCTTCGGGTTATGAGCCCGACGAGCTACCGGGCTGCTCCACCCCGCGGCAATTCTGTCGTAACGGATTCGTTGTTCTGTTGAGATTTGAATGTTATACGAACTTTTTGAGTTTGTCAAGACTTTTTGAAAAAAAAGTTTTTTCTTCGCTATGATGTCTTCAATCTCTAGACAAATTTCGTCCCTTTGATTTATTTCGCATGGCTACCGATCCTACCTTTCCAGGTGTCCGTTTAATCACCCCTTCCAACATCGAAGACTTTGTTGCACCCACACCTAGTCACCAAATGAAGGATTTCGAATTTGAACCTTCATGTTGTTCTTTTGGCTTATCGCCCGAATTGGTGGTTGAAGGCTATCGCCAAGGGGCATTCCCATGGCCTTATCCAAATAACGCCGAATATACCCACTTATACCCTTGGGGCCGGCTTTTTCCGTGCACTGTATTTCAAAGCACCAAGATTCACTTGACGCACTCCATGAAAAAACGCGTCAAAGCCGCTTTGCGATATGAATATCAATCGTTGCCACTCCAAATCTTACTCGACGACGACTTCGATGCCGTGATTGAAGAGATTGCCCTCTATCATCAAGAACGCAACAAAGACACTTGGATGACGCAAGAACTGATTGAGACCTGGAAGGCCCTTCACCAACTAGGTCACGCACATTCTGTGTCAGTCTATGTCGATGATGTTCTTGTCGGCGGCCTTTATTTCACAAGCGTAGGGCGCATGGTCTATGGCGAAAGTATGTTCGCTCGCGCAACGGATGCCTCTAAGTTGGCTTTAGTGGGGTTAGCGGCATTTTGTAGTAGTGTTAATCTTCCTTTCATCGATTGCCAAATGCCGACCGAACACACCCTTCGTTTAGGGGCTGAGATTATCCCGGGAGACCTCTTCCTCAAGCTTAATCGCACTTTAGCTCAAGCGCCTGATTACAATTGGCTTCGAGCAAAAGGTATGAGCCTCATTCCTTTTATCGAAAAACAATGGCCAGCGTTAGCCCCCTCACTTGACCAGCGTGATGACGATGCACCTCCGGAGCGCCATCTTACGCAAGCTGGCGGCTTACTCTTTGAAACGGTTCACATCCGTAGCACATGTAATTATTTTGACAATCGTTCTTTGACCATGGAAGTTCTTCCGCTTCCGTCAAACGATTCTCGTGTTCAGACGATGTATTGCCAACTCATTTCTGAAGGGTTTCGACGAGATAGCACCTACTTGTATCGCTTACGTTGCCAAAATTGCCGTCGTTGTATTCCCACCCGAATTGATGTCACACAATTTCATCCCAATGCCACGATGCGTCGAACACTCAATCGCAATCGACATTTGATCATGAAAGAAGTGCCATTAGAGGCGATCACTGACGAACAATGGTCTCTTTATCAGCGATATCAGAATGGTCGTCATACGGGTGGCGCTATGAGTAAGATGACTCGTGCTCAAGTCAACAGCGTGCTTTTTTCTACCTGTTCAGACTCTCGATGCCTTGAATTCCGCACACCAAGTGACGCCGAACATCCCAACGACCTCAAGATGGTTTGTATAATAGATTGTTTAGACGACGCAATTAGCGCTGTCTATACGTTCTACGACCCTGATGTTCCTAAATTAAGTTTAGGCACGTTTGGCATCCTTTCTGAGATTGAATATGCTCAACAGCATGGGTTTCGATTTGTCTATTTAGGCTATTGGCTCCCTGACTACCCAAACATGGACTACAAAAAACGTTTTCAGCCCATGGAGATATTCTGGTCAGATCATTGGATTCCAGAACGCACATTCGTCGCAGATCCCAAACTTCTCGAACCCTTATCTTCTTAACTCATCATGCTTTATTCGCTTTGTCGCCGAGTTCTATTTTCGATGCAGCCTGAAACGGCTCATCAAGTAACTATGGCCAATTTGGATTGGGCCGTGCATCTTGGTTTGCACAAATGCTTGACCCATACGCCTGATGAAAATCCGATTGAAGTCATGGGATTACGCTTCCCAAATACCATCGGCCTTGCCGCAGGTATGGATAAAGATGGAACGCGTGTGAGCGCCTTCGGGGGTTTAGGATTCGGACACGTTGAAATTGGCACGATTACGCCTTTGGCTCAACCAGGTAACCCGAAGCCACGCTGCTTCCGCGTCATCCCTGCCAAAGGCATTATTAATCGCATGGGCTTCAATAATGAAGGATGCGACAAGGTCATTGCAAACCTTCGTAGCGCTGATGCCTTCCGTCTTCGTGGCGGGATCCTTGGGATTAACATCGGCAAAAACAAGGTGACCCCCATCGACAATGCTTTATCTGATTATGAAAAGTGTTTAGATGCGGTTTACGACCATGCTGATTACATCGCCATCAACATTTCTTCACCCAACACGCCGAATTTACGCGACCTTCAAGCTACAGACAAATTTGACGATTTAGTGGCCGGTATCGCGACTCGTCGCCTGGCACTTAAAGAAACACGAAACGGCAAACATGTGCCCATTGCCGTGAAGTTAGCCCCTGATTTGGAAAACGATGACATTCTACGTTGCGTCGATACGTTAATCGCACACGGCATTGATGGTGTCATCGCAACCAATACAACAATTAGTCGTGACCGTATCCAAGGCATGCCTAATTGCAACGAGACGGGTGGGCTCTCTGGCGCTCCCTTACGTGAACGATCAACCGAAGTCGTTCGTTTGATTGCTGAACACGTAAAAGGGGCATTGCCCATCATTGCTTCGGGCGGCGTGATGACGTCGCAGGATGCTGTTGAAAAGATGGAAGCAGGTGCCAAGCTCGTCCAACTTTACACTGGCTTTATTTATAGTGGTCCGGCCCTTATCGCCGAATGTTCTGAAGCGGTCGCCCGTTGGCGAACCGAACAGAAAGCCTAAACACAGGCTTTACACACGAACATCGAGCGCTACGGTCTCAGGATCGTAGCGTTTTTTTATTTTTCATTTCTTCACTTTTGACCCTGTGTCATTTCAAAGGATTTGCCATGCCCCGCGTTTTTGCTGCACTCCTGCTTCCGCACGATGTTTGCGATACTTTGGCTCGTGACGCCAAAGCCTTTGCTCGCTTTGATCCGCTTGCGCGCTTTACGCCAAGCACGAACCTTCACCTCACCTTAGCATTTGTAGGTGACGTGACCGCTGAAGAAGCGCATCGCCTATCGGCAGCGATTCGCCCGCTCGCAACGCTCACGCCGCGAGACATTACGATTGCTCGTGTCGGTACGTTTGATCGCCATCGAATTCTTTACGCAGGCTTGAGCCCTGCCGAAAGCTTGAACCCTGTCGTTAAAGAAGTACGTGACACCATCACGCGTTTAGGTCTTCCTATGGATCGTAAAGCTTTCCGTGCTCACATCACCATTGCCCGCGACTGGCGTCGTGGTCACCCCCCGATGACCTTACCTACTCGCACCGTACGTCTCTCAGGCCCCGTTCTGATGGAGTCCGTCAAAGATCCCCGTACAGGTATCATTCGCTACCGTCAGGTCATTTAATTTCACCTAATTCACAAAAGGGCTTTTCCATAATGCGGAAAAGCCCTTTCTTTTCGGTACAATAGCGGCTTTAAAGTATCCATCCCATTCACCTTCTAATCTCATGATCGACCTCCCTATTCGTCCTGGCTTTTGGAATGTCCCTCTTTGGGGCGAAATTGCCGTCTATGTCCTCGGCCTTGCCGCCGTCCTTGTTTTGATTGCAGGTGTGATTCGTAATCGCAAACTTTGGTTGCAAGGCGCACAAGATCCCCGGCCCGTCACAAATAAGAAGGCGCGTTGGATTGAAGTCATCAAGGGCATCTTTACACAAAAGAAAATTCGAGAAACTGGGGCGGGCCGTATGCATGCCATTCTCGCCTGGGGCTTTTTCTTACTCTTTTGCGGTACCGCACTTGCCACCCTTGACTGGGATATTGGTCACTATGTCTTTGGCAATCAGTTCCTCAAAGGAAATGTCTACCTCGCCTATAAATTCATTCTCGATTGCGCTGGGGTTGCTGTTTTATTGACGTTGTTGGTTGGTGCCCTTCGTCGTTGGGGTAAGGCCTCTCGCTTACCTCGTGACGGTCGCTTCGTCTGCGCCTACCTGTCACTTGCCTTTATTGTGATCACTGGCTTTCTCGTTGAAGGGTTACGCCTTGCTGCCACGACGCCCGCTTGGTCTAGTTTCTCCCCTGTTGGCCATCAGATCGCGCAAGCCCTCTTATCGTTTGGTTTAACGGAAGCCACCTTAAGAAGCATTCATACATGGCTTTGGTCGATTCACGGCTTAGCCTCTTTAGGCTTTATCGCAGCGATCCCACTCACCTACTATGCCCACTTGTATCGCACGCCTGTCGGCTTAGCGACGCGTGAAGAAAAACCAGCTGGTCAGATTCACAAAATTGAAGACATCGAAGAACAAGAAACCTTTGGCATTTCGTCTTTTGAGCAATTCAATACGCGTGACCGTGCTTCCTTTGACGCTTGTACTGAATGTGGCCGTTGTCGTGACGTTTGCCCGGCCGTTCGCGCGGGTACGCCTTTAGATCCTCGTGCCATGATCGTTAGCTTACGCGATCGTATGCACATGGAAGAAAAGGCATCCTCAGAAGCGAATCTTCCGACTTTACAGGACATCGTTTCTCGCGACGCCTTGTGGTCTTGCACAACGTGTGGCGCTTGTGCTCAGGCCTGCCCTGCCGGGATCAATCTCCCCGACATGATTGTGAATATGCGTCGACACTGGGCACTTGAACAAGGCGAATTTCCAGAAGGCGCCGCAATGGCGCTTGAAAACACCGCCTCTGTTGGCAATCCTTGGGGATTAGACCCTTACGAACGCATGGACTGGGCTAAGGATCTCGATGTTCCTGTCGCTGAAGCAGGTACCCACTACGACATTCTCTATTGGGTGGGTTGTGCCGCAAGTTACGACCGTCGTGCTCGTCGCATTGCCCGTAGCATGGTGACCATTCTGAAGGCCGCCGGCGTGAACTTTGCTGTGATGGCCGAAGAGCGTTGCCATGGTGAATTTGCTCGTCGCTTAGGCGAAGAATACCTCTATCAAACAGCCGCAGCAGAAAACATCGGCAACTTCGCGCAATATGACTTTGATCGCATTTTGACCGCGTGTCCGCACTGCTTCAATACGCTCAAGAATGAATACCCGACCTTTGATGACTTCAAATGGCCCGTAGTCACTCACACGGTTTTCATTAATGACCTGATCCGTGAAGGTCGTTTGCCTGGGTTAACGAAAAATGACATCCCGACGGTCTATCACGATCCGTGCTATCTCGCTCGCATTAACGGCGTAACCGAAGAACCCCGTGCCGTCTTGGGACAGATCTGTGGCACCATGCGTAAGACATACGAAGAAGGCTCAAATACGCTTTGTTGTGGTGCTGGCGGTGGCCAGATGTGGATCGAACGTCGTCAAGACACCCCTGTCAACGTTATCCGCCTCAAAGATCTTCGTGAATCGGATAGTGGTTGCATCGCCGTGGCCTGCCCGCATTGCTTAACCATGCTCGAAAGCGCTAAGTCTTTGACACCTGAAGCCGAAAACACACAGATCGCCGACATCGCTGAAATCGTTGCCGCGGCTTTACCCAAAGCAGAGGCATGATGACTAACGCAGAGGATAAGAGCGCACGCTCTGGCATTCAAGTCCTCGACCGTGCTGCTTTATTGCTCTCTAAACTCGAAGCCTCGTCTGAACCGTTAAGCCTAACAGCTTTAGCAAAAGAGACGGGGCTCTCGACCTCCACCGTCCATCGCATTCTCGGATCCTTGCACAGCATGGGATTTGTCAAACAAAATGCCATTGGACAATGGAGTTTAGGGCTTCGTTTACTGGAGTTGGGGAACCTCGTTTATGAGCGTTTCATTGTTCGTCAACGCGCACTACCTTTTATGCAACAACTCCATGCTAAAACGCACATGACGGTCAACTTAGCCATTCGTGACAACGATCGTTTGCTCTATATCGAGCACGTTTTAGCGCCAGAGCAAAAGGCCAACCAATTGCGTCGCATCGGGTCGTGGGCTCCCCTACACATTACCTCGGGTGGCAAACTCTTTCTCTCCCGCATGTCGCCTGAAGAGCTTCGCGCGTATAGCCAACGCACAAGCCTCAAGGTCTGTACAGAACATTCAATTCAGTGCTTAGACAAACTGCTGTTGACACTCGCAAAGGTTCGCGAAACAGGATGGGCTTATGACCTTGAAGAGTACGAAACCAGTGTCCATTGTGTGGCCGCTCCGATTTTTGGTCAGCAAGGATCCCTCATCGCAACACTCTCTTTGGCTACACATCGCTCGATAGAGTTTCAACCGCAACATATCGCGACGCTTTGCAACATCACGCAAGCCATCTCAACCGCTATGGGCGCGCGAATTAATGAACGCGTTCGTGGTCGAGGTTACGGCGACTTGTAACCACTTTCACCCTGCCAAGAATGTCAAAAGCCCGCATTGCGCGGGCTTTTGGCATTCTGACTTAGAACATTTCAAAGGGTCTTACAGAAGAGAACTGTTCATTGATACGCTCTTCGTTCTCCACAAAGCGTCTCATCGTTTGCATGTCTTGTGCGCGTTGTGCACTATTGGGGCTATCTAAGAGCACCATCACTACACGACGGTCAGCAAACTCGCTTTGAACAACCATGCAACGGCCTGCTGCGGTCGTAAAACCTGTTTTTTGAACGCCAATCTGCCAATCTGGATTACCAATCAAACGATTCGTCGTAGTGAGACGCAACTGGTAACGCCCAGCCTTCACGCGTGCCGAAGGCAAAGTCGAGGACTCACGAATCACTTCATACTTATGCGCCTCAGCTACAAGCTTAGCTAAATCTCGAGCGGTCGCATGATTACGATTGTCTAAGCCCGAAGGATCAGCAAACTCCGAATCGTCCATCCCTAAACGCTGCGCGGTTTCGTTCATCTTTTGAACAAAAGCCTTGCGTCCACCTGGATAAGTACGCGCCAACGCAGTGGCTGCGCGATTGTCACTCGACATCAGCGCTGCTTTGAGCACCGCGCTACGCGTCATGACCATCCCTTTACGCAACTTAGAGCGAGCCGTGGAACGCACGTAGTCCTCACGCGAAATTTTGATTTTCTCGTTCATCGAGAGACCGCTTTCGGCAATCACCAAAGCCGTCATCAGCTTAGTGACAGAGGCAATAGGCAACTCGATATCCGCATTTTTGCTAAAAAGCTCTTCCCCTGTATCTTGATCAATCGCCAAAGCAACACTGCTTCCCAAATTGAGTAAATCTGGCGTTTGACGTAATCCAGCCAATGTTGCTTGCGAAGGAGCGGAGCGCTTCACAGTACGACGAGCTTTACGCTTAGTAGTGCGCTTTGCCACTTTTTTCTTTGTGGCATATTTCGCCTTCTTCGCAGAGGATTTGAAATTCGTCTTCTTGACTTGCTTTTTAGTAACTTTTTTCTTTGTCGTCTTGACGCTCTGAGCCGTAGCTGCTTCAGCAATGTTTACGCAAAGCGGCCCGGTTGCTACAAAAGCACCGAGCCCTAAAGTAAGTACAATTTTCTTCCAATTAAAATTCACGACAGTTGCCTATGGCCTGAAAGGCACTGGAAAAAGAGGTGCTTTTGTATCTACTCAAACGATACAAAATGAATTTGTTTATTTTAATTAATCACACTCTTTTTCGAAATGGCAACTTACCCGAATTTTCAACTGAATTGCGACGAATGGTAACCAAAACGGATGAGGCTCTTAGAGACGCGTTATCGATCCCCAAACACGCTCGAGTCGTTTCACACTCACAGGCATCGGCGTACGCAATTGCTGAGCAAAGAGCGATACGCGTAACTCCTGTAGCATCCAACCAAAATCATCCAACCTAGCGTCCACCTGCCCACGACGCGCTGCCTTCGCACGCAACCATGGTACCGTTAAGCGTTCAATATCGGCTCTGCGCGATTCGTCTCGCGACGGATCATCACGATAACGATCGAGTCGATAGTGAATCGCTTTGAGATATCGTGGGTAATGTGCTAACTGCGCGAGCGGCACCGTCGTCAGGAATTGATGTCTAAAAAGATCGCCCAACTGCCACTCAATATCAGCAATCAAGGCCTTTTCTGACGAAAGCCGGCGTAATTTACCCGGGATACCCGAGGCTTCAGAGACGATTTCGGTGAGTAAACGCGAAATTTCGCCTGCAACCAATGTAAGACGTCCTTTGACATCTTCTCGACGCGCTCTGAAGCTCGATTCGTCTTGCGGCCAAGGCTCTGCCAAAGCCGTGGACTCTAACGCACAATCCACAACCGCTGTCGAAAGCGTCTCAAGATTCTCGAAGAGTTTTGCAAGCCCTGGCACAGTCTGCGCCTGCATCTGAACTCGCCCTAACTCACGCAACGTACGTTCGACAAACTTCACTTGTTCTCGCAAAGCCAATCTAAAGAGTCTCAAGAGCCCCTTGCGATGTTCTCGTTGCGCTTCAAACGGATCGTCATACACTTCAATCGCACAATCAGTCCCACGGTCTGTTAGTGCTGGATGACCAATCAGAGTTTGACCACGACGAGAAATTTCCATGAGTTCAGGCAACTCACCAAACGTCCAGTCCGTAATCCCCTCTTCCAGGTCTTTTGCGACTTCGGCATCTTCTTGAGCCACATGTCGGAAAGTTTCCTGTGCCGCTTCACCGTGTTCTGCGCGCAATTGCGCCAAATTGCGCCCCATACCAATTTGGCGGCCGTGCTCATCAAGAATCTTAAAATTCATGATGAGGTGAGCTGGCAATTGTTCAAGCTTAAAGTCCGACGGCACACAGGGAACCCCCGTCTGCGTACGAATATCATTAGCTAATACTTCTAAGAATGGTGTATTACGCGCCTCCCCTTCTTGGGTACGCGTAAAGAACCCTGCTGCAAACTCCGCCACAGGGACACAATGGCGACGGATTTTTTGGGGCAAGGCGCGAATCAACGTTTGGGCTTTTTCTTTCACCATGCCAGGCACTAACCATTCAGCACGTACGGCATCGATTTGGTTTAATGCGTAAAGGGGTACCGCCAATGTGAGACCGTCACGTGGGCTACCTGGCTCAAAGTGATAATTGAGCGCCATACTCACCCCAGCCATTTCCATCGTCTTTGGGAAATAGCGATTGGTGACCCCAGAGGCATCGTGACGCATCAAAGCTTCGCGTGTCATGTGTAGACATTTCGGATCTTCTTGATCCATACGCTTTAACCAACGGTTAAGTGTCACCGTACTACAGACATCCGCAGGAAGCTTTTCGTCATAGAAGGCAAAAATCAATTCGTCGTCAACTAAAACGTCGGGGCGGCGGGTTTTGTGCTCAAGGTCTTCAATCTCACGCATGAGTCGAGCGTTATGCGTATAAAAAGCCGCACGACCATCCCACTCACCTTCGACCAACGCCTGACGAATAAAGAGTTCACGCGCTAGTTTCGGATCATGTGGCGCAAAGCTCACACGACGTTGCTGATAAATCGTAAGGCCATAGAACGTTCCTCGTTCAAACGCGACGACTTCACCGCGACTCTTTTCCCAGTGGGGCTCTGTCCAGTGTTTACGTATCAGATCGCCAGCAACCTCTTCGATCCACTCGGGTTCAATGTCGGCCACACAGCGTGCATATAGGCGCGATGTATCAACAAGCTCTGCCGCAAGCACCCAGCGTCCTGCCTTTTTAGCTCGAGCGGAGCCCGGCCAAATCCAGAAACGAATACCGCGAGCCCCTAAGTAGGGTGGCGCACGGAAGTCGCTCTCTACAGCTTTCGAACCAATATTACCTAAAAGGCCAGTCAGCAACGCACGATGCACTTCTTCAAAGGTCGCCGGTGCCGTATTACGTCGCCAACCGAGCTCATCGGTAAGTTGCACCAACTGACGACGTACATCACGCCATTCTCTAAGACGACGTGCAGACAAGAAGCGCCGATGTAACTCTTGCTCCAGCTTACGGTTGCTTTCTTTTTCAGCCAAAGCTTTTTCGTACCACTGCCAAAGCTTTACGTACGACAAAAAGTCTGACTTTTCATCCGCCAACTTTTTATGCGCTTCATCAGCAGCCTGTTGTTGATCAGCCGGACGCTCACGCGGATCCTGAATCGAGAGACCGGAACAAATCGTCAAGAGCTCTTCTAAACTGCCAGACTCTGCCCCGGCCAAGAGCATACGTCCCAAGCGAGGGTCGACAGGTAGGCGTGCAAGTTCTTTACCCACCTTCGTTAAATTCCCTGCTTCTGTTACGGCATTAAGTTCTTGCAAGATCGAGAAACCATCCGCGATAGCTCTCGGAGGTGGTATCTGTACAAATGGGAACTCACGCACATCGCCTAACTTCAAAGCGATAGCACGCAAAATAACGGCGGCTAAGTTGGAGCGCAAAATCTCTGGATCCGTAAATTCAGGACGCGCCTTAAAGTCTTCTTCACTATAAAGACGAATACATACGCCATCAGCAACACGACCGCAACGCCCAGCTCGTTGATTAGCCGAAGCCTGGCTAATAGGTTCAATCTGCAGTTGCTCAACCTTGTTGCGATACGAATATCGCTTGACGCGCGCTAACCCCGTATCCACGACAAAGCGAATCCCGGGCACGGTAATTGATGTTTCAGCCACATTGGTCGAAAGCACAATACGGCGAGCGCCAGCTGGTTTAAAGACACGCTCTTGCTCAGTAGCGGTCAAGCGTGCAAAAAGCGGCAAAATTTCAGTGGACGCAGGGCGTGACTTTCGCAATTGATCTGCCGCCTCACGAATTTCTCGCTCGCCAGGCAAAAAGACCAAAATATCGCCGCGTCCCGTGGCTTCAAGTTCACCCACTGCATTATCAATAGCCGCCAACATCGTTTTGTCGTCCGCCTCATCGATGTCTTCCATGGGGCGATAACGCACTTCGACTGGATACGTGCGACCTGAAATCGTCAAAATGGGCGCAGGCTGACCATCGATCTCAAAGTGCTTGGCAAAGCGCTCCGCATCAATCGTAGCCGAGGTCACAATGACTTTAAGGTCGCGCCGCTTAGCAAGCAGACGCTTGAGGTACCCAAGCAAAAAGTCGATATTGATTGAACGCTCATGTGCTTCGTCGATAATGATCGTATCGTATTGACGTAATTGCGGATCATGTTGCGTCTCAGCGAGCAAAATCCCATCCGTCATCAATTTGATCGTAGCGCCTGGACTCATCGTGTCAGTAAAACGGACTTTATAGCCCACGACCTCGCCAGGTTCGGTTTTTAGTTCTTCGGCAATACGCTTCGCAATAGAACTCGCAGCAATACGGCGAGGCTGCGTGTGCGCAATCATACCGTGCACACCACGACCCGCCATCATTGCAATTTTGGGTAATTGCGTTGTTTTACCAGACCCTGTTTCACCGCAAACAATCACCACACGGTTTTCGCGAATCGCTTTGGCAACTTCTTCACCACGCTCCGAGACTGGTAAACCAGGCATCAACGTAAATGGTGGCACGGGATGACGACGCTCTTCGTACGACAAACGAGGAGCGCGCTCTTTCTTGCTATCGAGCACCTTTGTCGGCTGAGGTTGCGTTTTGTTTTTTTCAATCGGCCGCTTAGCCTCTGGATGACGTTGCTTAGAAGTAGGATGAGTCTGAGTCGTCGAGGGTTGTGCGTGATGAGCGCTTCGCGTCTTAGGGTCAACCACAGCGGCGTGTTGTTTTTTCTTCGGACTATGTGTACGCTCTGCCATTCGAAATGAAACACCCGAAGAGCGTGCTGCCGTTGCTAAGACTTCACCAAAGCCGCCTTTAGCACTAAAGGCCGAAGCACTAATGGTCGCACCACTCGCCTTTTCTTTTTTGGCTTCCGCCGCCTTGATGACGCGTGCCTTCTTTTGCGCCTTGGCTTTTTCTTCTTCGGCGCGAGCTTTAGCTTCTTTTTCACGGGTCGCCGAAACGGCTCCATCGACCTGGGCCTTTACTTTTTGAAAGGCTGCAAAAAGCGCACGATCAGACATAAATTTACTAATTCTCTATTGAATAAAACAACGAACTCTTTGTAAGCCCACGTGTCTTTCGATCAATTCGTCACGAGCCTCACAATAGACTCGCGCTACAATGTACGGACTGATTGAACGGACGGTCAAATGCCGAACCGTTTCCAACACCTTAACGAAGGAGCAAACTGATGGCTCGCATGGTTAACTGCGTGAAACTCAACAAGGAAGCTGAAGGCCTTGATTATCCACCCTTCCCTGGCGAACTTGGCGCTCGCATTTGGCGCGAAGTGAGTAAAGAAGCCTGGGCTGAATGGACGCGTCTTCAGACGATGATGGTGAATGAATATGGCCTTAATTTGGCCGACCTGTCTGCACGTCAGCATCTGATGCAGCAGTGCGAACGTTATTTCTTTGGTGACGCTGAAGGCGTCAAGGTGCCGGAAAACTTTGTGCCGGTGCCACCCAAGTACTAAGCGTTCGTTAGCTTAACCGCTTTCGCAGACCAACGCCCTGCCTTTTTAAAAGACAGGGCGTTTTTGTTTCTTTAGCCTAACAACAAATTTAGGCGCGTTCAAATGTCTTAACGCCGTCCTGCGTACCTAAGAGCAAGACATCCGCACCACGAGCGGCAAAAAGACCGACTGTCACAACACCAGGCCAACTGTTGATTTCTGCTTCAAGCGCCTTCGGGTCTGTAATCTCAAGACCAGCAGCATCCAAAATGTGACAACCGTTATCGGTCACAAAGTCACGTAACGTCACAGTCGCGCCCAAGGCTTCAAGCTTTGCCTTTACTGCGCGCGCGGCCATTGGAATCACTTCGACGGGCAACGGGAAGTGACCCAATACTGGCACCTGCTTCGAAGCATCCGCAATGCAAACAAATCGACCCGAAATCGAGGCAACAATCTTTTCACGCGTCAAAGCGCCGCCACCCCCTTTGATCATCGAAAAACCAGGATCAATTTCATCAGCGCCGTCGACATAAACACCGATATCATCAACTTCGTTCATATCCAAGACCTTAAAGCCCAAAGCTTCAAGACGCTTCGTTGAACGTTCGCTTGACGACACACAAGCCGGAATCTTTTCACGGATCGTCGGCAACTGATCAATAAACTGATCAACCGTCGACCCAGTACCAACACCGAGAATACGACCGTCTTCTACATAGGCAAGGGCCGCACGAGCCACTTCACGCTTAAGTTCCTGCTGAGTTAGAGCCATGAGAGTCTTCCGAAAAGGTAAGAAAATAGTAAGTCTTACTATTTTACAGAGCCTGACGGCTGATGCGAAGCCACTATACCCTCAAAGGCTTGGCACCAAATACGCCTCAAGGACGCTTTTATAGAATGTCACCTGCGCACTAGACTACAATTCACTCACACGCAACTATTTTCAGACCTATTGACATGCCCATTGACTTTACCGACGAACAAGTCGCGTCAACGTTTAAAAAACTCAATGCCTCGCACGACACAAGCGTTAATTCCCGTGTAGGGATCTATGCCTCATGGGCAGCGCTTGTTTTATTAGCTGCCTGTTTTATTGTGGTCACCATCTTCATGATTGATGCTGACCGCCGCGCCGAAAGCATTCGTTTGCAACAGTCCACAGATCTGATTGTTCAGTCCGTTGAATCGCGTCTTCTTGGCACCACAGAACTTTTGCAAAAGACCAGCATGCGTCTGATGCAAATCCCGGGCGTCGCTCCACGAACGGCCAGTGCTGAATTGGCCGCGCTTTCGTTTATGCAAGACCGCCGTGAAGTTCTCGATATGACCCTCGTCACACGAGGCTATCGCTTACTACGTCATTGGGCATCCCCTTCTCAAAGCACCTTCATTCCTGATGATGCGCCGCAACGCATGGACTCAGAAGCTGTCCGCACAGCCATTCAAACGACCATCGTGCGTGAAGCGCCCATTATCACGCCGCCTTACACCATCAAAGACAACAATCAGGTCTTTGTTGACCTTTTTGTCCCGACGCCTTCAGAAGACCAGGTTCTGATTGCACGTATCAATTTGTCGCGTTTAATTAGCGACGCTGCCAATAGCGTGATTGGCACGACGCCTTACATCTTCTACTTTGAACAAAACGGCCAACCGCTCACTAACCATAAGCAACCGCGTTCAGCGAGTCGCTCTCTCTCGTACACCACGAGCATTCCTTTATTGAATGACCCGAATTTGCGCTTAGTGAGCCTTAGCTATGAACATTCGTTACTCACGATCGACAATCTTAAATTTTGGATCATCATTGCCTTGGCTGGTCTTTTGGCTGTCGCTTTAGCGCTTTTATTACGCAATCAACGCGTGCAGCACCGTGCACACCAACGTCTTTTTGCAGAAAACTCTCTACGTGTGGCAATGAGTGACTCTGCGCTAGCAGGGATTCGCGTCACCGACCGTGAAGGACGTATCCTCTTTGTGAACGAAACGTTTGAAAAGTTGGTAGGGTTCCGTAAAGAAGACTTAATTGGTCTCATGCCCCCATACCCTTATTGGGAAGATGATATTTCGGCGACACTTACGGGCATCTTAGAGCACCCCGAAGAACGCCATGTACGATCACTCGAATTCAGAGTCCGTCGTAGTGATGGTGTCATTTTTGATGGCCAACTCAATGTGTCACCCCTTCTTAATGAAAATCGTCGTGTGATTGGTTGGATCGGTGAGCTTTACGACATTACCGAACAAAAACGTGCTCGAGAACGCATGAAGGCCGCTCACGAACGCTTTACGCGTGTGGTGCAATCCATGAATTCGGCCATTTGTGTGGTGAGTGGTGACCAAGATCATCCGCGCCTACTATTCCATAACACGCCTTATGAACGTTTCTTTGGATGCACCACCGATGGTGCCATCCGTCTCATGAAACTCATCGCGCAAAAACACACGCTCATGTCCCGTGAAGGGGTCTTTGACGAAACGAGTAATCGTTGGTTTGATGCCCGTATCCAGTGGCTGACCTGGACGGACGATACGCCCGCTCGCATGATTATTGCTACGGACATCACCAATCAGCGTGAAACCGAATTGGCCCTTGAAGCCCAGATGAAGCGAGCCGAAACAACGCAACGCCTCGTAACCATGGGTGAAATGGCAAGTTCATTGGCGCACGAATTGAATCAACCCTTGGCCGCCATTTCAAATTACGCCTCAGGGGCAAGCGTCATGATTGAGGCGGGCAAATTGAGCCGCGAGGATACTCTCTTAGCTCTCTCAAAAATGGCCCGTCAAGCGCAACGCGCTGCTGCCATCATTAAGCGTATCCGTGGCTTTGCCGCTGCCAAGAAGACCGATCCTCAGTTCACGAGACTCTCACCCGAAAGTGTCGTCAACGAAACCATGGAATTGGCGCTCATTCAAGCAGACAAACTGAAAGCCACCATCAATACCGTGATCGAACCCAATCTCCCTGAGATGGTGGGCGACTCGGTGATGTTGGAGCAACTGCTTTTAAACCTCTTAAAAAATGCCATGGAAGCGGTATTGCCCTGCCCTAATCACACGATTGATCTCACCGTGCAATTGCATGAATCAGGTAACTTTATTCAGTTCGTCGTCGCTGACCATGGGCCAGGCATTCCTGATCCCACGAAGGCGCTACTTTTTGATGCCTTTTATTCAACAAAAGACGAAGGGATGGGGATGGGGCTTAACATCTGCCGCTCTATTGTTGAAGTCCATCATGGCCGTATTCTCATCACAGATACGCCGGGTGGCGGCGCAACCTTTACATTCACTGTGCCTCTTGCACGTGAAGGACAAGAACTGATGTAAAATCAGAAGACTTTTCAAAGGAGAGATTTTTTACATGTTCCCCTACGATTACGGTTCAGAGACACCTGAAACCCTTGGCACCGTTTATGTCGTTGATGACGACGATGCTGTTCGCGATTCGCTGAAGTGGCTTTTAGAAGCTAGCGACTATCGTGTTGAACTTTATGATAGCGGCGAAAGCTTTATCGCCAAATACGACCCGAAGGCCATCGCTGTGCTCGTACTTGACGTTCGTATGCCTGGCATGAGTGGCTTAGAAGTTCAGGAACACTTGCTTGCGCGTAACGCCGAACTTCCGATCATCTTTATTACGGGTCACGGTGACGTTTCCATGGCCGTCAACGCCCTCAAGCGTGGTGCCGTTGACTTCATTGAAAAGCCGTTTGAACAGGCTGCCCTCAAGCAGCTCGTTGAACGTATGCTTCATGAAGCGCGTGAACGTCATATGGAAAAAGAACGCCGTAGCCTGAACGAAGCCTTGCTCGCCAAGCTGACGCCGCGCGAACAGCAGGTGCTTGAACGCATTATTAACGGTCGCTTGAATAAGCAGATCGCTGATGACCTCGGTATTTCTATTAAGACGGTTGAAGCGCACCGCGCTTCGATCATGGACAAGACCAACTCTGGCACCGTTGCCGACCTGATGCGTGTCGTCATGGGCACTAACATGCTCCGCTAAACACGTTCACCAGTCTGGTTTGTGATGCTCGCTTTAGGTCGTCATCACATCGATTGGTTTTCCGGTCTTGCCCGGCAGGTCTCTCCGCTTCAACGGCGCGAGGGACCTTTTCATTTCTATGGAGGATTTTTTCATGACAGCCAAGATTATTGACGGCAAAGGTCTCGCCGTTCGCATTCAAGATGAACTTAAGACCCGTGTAGATCTGTGCGCCCAAAAGGGTCACCGTCCTGGGTTAGCCGTCGTACTGGTGGGTGAAGATCCTGCTAGTCAAGTGTATGTTCGCAACAAAGTGCGCGCTTGCGAACGTACAGGCATTCACTCTGAAGAAATTCGTCTTTCTGCGGACACCACCGAAGCAGAATTGCTCGCCGTGATTGATCGTTTGAATCACGATGACGCCATTGACGGCATCCTTGTGCAGTTGCCTTTACCTAAGCACTTATCGTCTGAAATTGTGATTGCTGCCATTTCTCCCGAAAAGGACGTTGACGGCTTCCACGTGGTGTCGGCCGGCTCCTTATTGACAGGTCGCACAGGTTTTCGTCCTTGCACGCCTTATGGCGTCATGAAGCTGCTTGAAGAAGCAGGTTGCGATCCATCTGGTAAGCACGCGGTGGTCATTGGTCGCTCTAATATTGTGGGCAAACCTCAAGCCTTGATGTTGCTTGAAAAAAATGCCACGGTCACCGTGGCTCATAGCCGTACACAAGACCTTGACGCCATCACGCGTCAGGCTGACATTTTGGTAGCCGCCGTGGGGCGCGCCAAGATGGTGAAGGCCGATATGGTCAAGCCCGGTGCCGTCGTGATCGACGTGGGTATGAACCGTGATGAAAATGGCAAGCTCTGCGGTGACGTTGACTACGAAGCCGTTTGTGAAGTGGCCTCGGCCATTACCCCGGTCCCTGGTGGCGTTGGCCCCATGACCATTGCCATGCTGATGACAAATACGGTTGAAGCGGTTGAACGCCGTCTCGGTCTCTAAAAGGAACTCTTGTCGTGATTCAAGTCCAAAATCCCTTATTAAATGCCACTGGGCTGATTGATTACAGCGCGATTAAGCCAACTGATATTGCGCCTGCAGTTGATCAACTCGCTCAACAACTCCAAGACACCATTGCCCAGGTAACGGCGCCCGACACACCTGCAACGTGGGAAGCTGTTGTTCAACCCTTAGAACTCGCTACGCTCGCCTTTACGCGTGCCTGGGGTGTCGTCGGTCATCTTCAGAGTGTGGTCGATACTCCTGAACTGCGTGATGCCTATAACGCCAAACTGCCCATGGTGACACAGCTCTTCATTGATCTTTCTCAAAATGAAGCGCTCTTTGCCAAGTACCGCGCCATGAAGGCGTCTGATGCTTTCGCTACGCTCTCTGACGTGCGTCGTCGCATCATTGACCGTGAAATTCGAGATTTCCGCCTCTCTGGGGCAGAGTTGCCTGAAACAGAGCGCGCACGCGTCAAAGCAATTGGTGAACGTCTGTCGATGTTGAACCAAAAGTTCAGCGAAAACTTGTTAGACGCAACCAATGCTTGGCATCTTTTAATCGAAGACGAAGCTCGCTTAGCAGGCATCCCTGCTGACACCAAGGCGATGTACGCTGCAAATGCGAAGGCCGCAGGTCAAACAGGTTGGCGTATTACGCTTCACTTCCCGTCCTATTTGCCTGTCATGCAATATGCTGATGACCGTGCCCTCCGTGAAACGGTCTATCACGCTTTTGCCACGCGCGCGGCTGAATTTGACGGTGCAAAGTTTGACAATACGCCGTTAATCAAAGAAATCCTGCAGTTGCGCCAAGAAGAGTCGAGTCTCTTGGGTTTTGCTAACTATGCCGAAGCCTCCTTGGCCACCAAGATGGCCGATACCCCCAAAGAAGTGATCGCCTTCTTGCGTGATCTTGCTTCGCGTGCAAAGCCCTATGCCCAAAAAGACATGACAGCCTTGCGCGCCTTCGCTAAAGAAACACTTGGCATTGACGATCTCCAACCCTGGGATCAAGCTTACGCCTCTGAAAAATTACGTCAGGCACGCTATAGCTACTCCGATCAAGAAGTTAAACAGTATTTCACGGAACCCACTGTCTTTGCTGGACTCTTCCACTTAGCAGAAACGCTCTATGGCATCAAGATTCGTCAGAGCACCGCAAGCACCTGGCATCCTGACGTGAAGTTCTTTGAAGTCTTCCGCGACAATCAACTGGTTGCTGCTTTCTACGCAGACCTTTACGCTCGTGAAGGCAAGCGTTCTGGTGCTTGGATGGATAGCGACCGTACCCGTTGCTATGTCAATGGCGAACTTCAAACTCCTGTCGCCTATCTCGTCTGCAACTTCGCACCGGGTATCGATGGTCGTCCGGCCACCATGACCCATGACGACGTCACGACGCTCTTTCATGAGTTCGGTCACTGTCTCCACCACTTGTTAACGCAGCAAACCGAAGTAGCTGTCTCGGGTATCAGTGGAGTGGAATGGGATGCTGTCGAACTACCGAGCCAGTTTATGGAAAACTTTGCTTGGGAATGGGACGTCGTCAAGCAGCTCACGCATCATATCGATACGGGTGCCACGCTTCCTCGCGAACTCTTTGACAAGATGTTGGCTGCCAAGAATTTCCAATCTGGTATGGCCTGTGTGCGTCAGGTCGAGTTTGCCCTCTTTGACATGCTCCTACATACGTCGTTTGACCCCAATGTGGATGACGTTCAGGCACTCTTAAGCGATGTGCGTCAAGAAGTTGCAGTGAGCTTTCCGCCCGCATACAACCGTTTCCCGCAAAGCTTTTCGCATATTTTTGCCGGAGGTTATGCCGCAGGTTACTACAGCTACAAGTGGGCTGAGGTTCTCTCTGCCGACGCTTTTAGCGCCTTTGAAGAAACAGGGATTCTCAATACCCAAACGGGTCAACGCTTTATGAATGAAATCCTGGCACGTGGCTCGAGTCGCGACGCCATGGATAACTTCATCGCGTTTAGAGGTCGTAAACCGAGTATTGACGCATTGATGCGCCATAGCGGTATGGCTGACAACGAGTAACCTTTAAAGCCCTTCTCTACATCATCACGAGAAGGGCTTTTTCGTGATCCGTGCTAAAGTCTTCTCGTTCACTTAAAGATTTTCAAGTCACTCGTTAGGAGTACCACAGTGCCCACCATTACGCTTGCCAGCTGGAACGTTAACTCACTAAAAGTTCGACTCCCTCAACTATTAGATTGGCTCACTCACTCTTCTGTTGATGCAATCGTTCTTCAAGAAACAAAATTGACCGATGATCAATTCCCAGTGGATGCCATTCAAGAAGCTGGTTTTGATGTGGTCTTTACTGGGCAAAAAACATATAACGGTGTTGCACTCTTGACGCGCCGTGCCACCATGGGTGCACCTGTCGACGTAGACTTGAATCTACCCGGGTTTCCAGATGAGCAAAAGCGTCTCGTTGCTGCGACCCTCACACATTTAGCGAGTGGAGAATCGCTTCGTTTCGTTGGGGGCTATTTTCCGAACGGTATGACACCTGGCAGTTGGAAATACCTCTATAAGTTAGATTGGTTGCGCGCCCTTCGAACCTATTTAGACACGAGCCTCAAAACCTATCCTCGTCTCGTTCTTGGTGGGGACTTCAATATTGCGCCAACAGACTTAGACGTGTGGAACCCTGAAAGCTGGAAAGACGGCATCTTAGTGAGCCCACCAGAACGTCAAGCTTTTCAAGACCTCTTAAGCCTTGGTCTCACCGATAGTTATCGCCACTGTCATCCCGATGAAGTGGGGTACTCTTGGTGGGATTACCGCATGAAAGGCTTTGAAAAAAATCACGGGCTCAGAATCGACCACTTGCTGATTTCTGATGCTTTGATGCCTCAGCTTTCTGAAGCTAATATTCACACGGCGATGAGAGCCCAGGCGCAACCGTCTGATCATGCACCAGTCTTGGTGACATTCAACTTTTAAAGTTGAAATGAGGCGAAGTTTTCACTTCGCCTCATACTTTATCGAGTGATTTTTTGAACCTCGTACCTCAGCGTATCCGTCCAACGTGCGAATTGCAAAGCCTCTTCATTGTCCGAACGAGGTTTCTCCAACCAACGTTGTCCCCATTGCACTAAAGACTGTGCATCGTACGTTTCAAATGGGAGGCCAGCTATTGGATCTGATTGATATTTTTGAACGTCGATCAAAAGATCCTCGATGCCTTCAATTTGACGCACCTCTTCGACGGCGACCTTGATCCCATCAAGACCCACGATGATCTCTAAACCAAACGGCACTTCACTTTCTGGGTCATGCAGCAATACAACCGTTTCTTCAGCCCACAACGGACGATCATGCCAACGGCGCCAAAAATAGAAGATCGGCCATAACGCAAAAGCCAACCAAAAAGGTGCTGTCAGTAAGCCGGCAACACTAAGTCCATTAAGCCCCAAGAGACCTTGCGTTCCCTCCATCGTGAGCGAGGTACCCAACATCCCCCAAATCGCCCAAACCATCCAAGCACGTTTGGCTTTCGTGCTCGATAGTCGACAACGAATTTTCTGCTTCCAACTTAAAGCGGGCATGTGTTTATCATCCATCTTGATTCAACCAATGTTTAAGTTCATTCGTCAGTGCTTCAACAAAAGCAGGCGTGGTGCGCTGACTTGGAATAGGCAAACTAATGACCAATGCTCGTTCCCACCGTTGCGCTTGTGCACGTAGCCGTGTGTTACAAAGCCTTGTTGGAGGCATCAAAGGTTTGCCTAACGCAGGTTCAAGCGCATTCTCGATCTCTGGCACCAACAACGCATCATGCAAATAGCATGAAACCAACACAATGAGCGCGGGTTGCGTATCGTTCATTTCTTCAATAAACGCTTCCGACTGCTTCACGAGCGCATTCACCATCTGTGGACCATGTAACGATTGGCTTTCCCAGGTTTCAGGCCATACACAAAGACGAAAAGCAGGTGCCATTCGCTTTACATCTAAGCCTGCTTGATGAAGCCAACCTAACACCGTTGCCACCACGAAGCCGCGATCGACATGAGGTGAATTAATCAGCCCTTTCGGTTCATTTTGATCAATGGTCGTCTGTTGAGACCCATATCCTGGCAGTAGAACCAAAGCAATCCCCCGATGCATATTTTCAGGGGTATCCAGTGTTTTAGGGGGATTAGAACGAACCTCAGTCATCTAACCCTAATTCCTGAATCTTTCTCGTCAACGTATTGCGCCCCAAACCTAAACGTTGAGCTGCCTCCATCCGTCGACCACGTGTAACAGTCAGTGCCTCTTGGATCACGGTTCTCTCAAAGTCTTGCAGCAAAGCGCCCCAAACGTCAGGAAGACCTTTGGATAATTGCTCAGCCGCCGTTTGCGCCAAACTTTGAGTCCAATCTCCTAGCGTTGCCGCACTTGACTCAGTCCGCTTTAGATCGTTCTGCTGAGTTTGATCTTTGATGTCATCAGGCAAGTCTTCTACACGCACTTCGACTGAAGGCGCCATCACCAACAACCAACGACAAAGATTTTCTAACTGACGTACGTTGCCGGGAAACGGAAATTTTTCGAGGAGAGATAATGCTTCAGGCGTTAAACGCTTCGGTTCAACACCCATATCTTTAGCCCCTGACAAAAGAAAATGTTGAGCTAAAGGTGCGATATCCTCAGAACGCTCTCTTAAAGGCGGAAGTCTTAACCGAATCACATTAAGTCGATGATACAAATCCTCTCTAAAGCGCCCTTCTTTAACGCAAGCCTCTAAATTTTGATTGGTTGCCGCAATAATGCGAACGTCCGAACGAATCGACTGATGACCGCCTACACGATAAAAAAAGCCATTACTCAAAACACGGAGTAATCGTGTCTGGAGTTCCATGGGCATGTCACCTATTTCGTCCAAAAATAGTGTGCCACCTCTCGCTTGCTCAAAGCGACCTAACCGTAAAGCGGTGGCACCTGTAAACGCCCCTTTTTCATGACCAAATAGTTCACTTTCTAAGAGTTCTCGAGGAATCGCAGCCATATTAATCGCGATATAGGGCTTGTCAGCTCGTTGGCTATGTCGCCAAATCGCTCTCGCGACCACTTCTTTACCTGCGCCCGATTCACCCGTTAATAAAACCGTGACGTTACTTTGAGAGAGTCGACCAATTGCTCGGAAAACTTCTTGCATAGCTGGTGCCTGACCGATCAAATCAGGAACCATTTGCGCTTCATCTTGTTCGTCCCTATTCGCAGTATCATTAGCCGCCCTCGATGACAAAAGACTACGCTCCGACTCCTTCATGGCGCGCTCAATGAGTTCAACTGCTTTGGTAACATCAAAAGGCTTCGTCAAATATTCGAACGCACCACCCTGAAATGCCGACACTGCGCTATCGAGATCAGAATAAGCCGTCATAATAATGACAGGAAGATGCGGCCAATCCGTCTTAATACGACTTAAAAGCTCAACCCCACTTAAGCCTGGCATACGAATGTCGCTCACCAACACCAAGGGTTGCTCGACCTCAAGTGCCTCTAAAACATCTTGTGCGCGTTCAAACAATCGGCAAGTGTGCCCCGCCTTAGACAAAGCGCGCGACAAAACCCATCGAATCGCATGATCATCATCAACAACCCAAATCGGGGCGGTCTCTTCTTTTTCTATCACGATATCCTCACTCACGATAACGTCAAGGGCATTAAGACTCTAAAGCACGTTCTACCAGGCACGCTCTCTAAAAGAATCGTGCCGCCTCCCTGTCTCACAAAAGTCTGCGCCAAACTTAAACCTAACCCAGAGCCTTCAGCACGTCCTGTCACCAGTGGATAAAACACTTTTTCTTGCATCTCTAGTGGAATGCCTGGACCATTGTCAATCACTTCAGCTGCCAAAGCCAATCTCACACGTTCTGAGCCAATCAACACATCTCGCACAATACGTGTCCTTAAAGTGATCGTTGCCGTTCCTTGCACACGCGCTTGCGTTAACGCTTCTGCGGCATTTTTGACCAAATTCAAAAAGACCTGTGTCAATCGTGCCTTATCACCCATGATGGCGGGCGCAGAAATGTCATAGTCTCGCACGAATGTCAAATGCTGGGGATACTCCATCAAAACCAAGCTTTTCACGTGCTCTAAAATTTCGTGGAGATTGAGAAGCTCTTTCGAAGTCGCTTGTCGATAAGGCGCCAAAAATCGATCAACCAGAGCTTGCAAACGATCGGCTTCACCAATGATGATGCTAGTACACTCACGATCTTCTTCTCGAACGAGATCGGCATCTAAAAGTTGCGCTGCACCACGAATACCTCCTAACGGATTCTTGATTTCGTGAGCTAAATTACGTAGCAACTGTCGATTAGCTTCCATTAATTCACACGACGTCTGCTCACGATCCTGCAAAAGCGTATCTTCAACCTCAACGACCTCAACGAGCGCACGCGCCATCGGATAATCTTCACACAGTTCAGTCACCACCGAAAGCACTGCCTGAACATGAACCTCTTCGGGCTGAGTACCTCGCTTTAATCGCAAAAGACGCGCTACTAATCGAGCGGGCATTAATTGATCATCGCTAACCAAATGACGAAACCACTCTTCACACTCCGGTAAACGTTCAATCAAACGCATGCCTGTGAACGTTTTACGAGAGGTTTCCAGAAGCATTTCCGCCGCTCCGTTGCCCCATACAATCGTGCCCTGCTCATCCGTCAGAAAGACGGCGGTCGACAGCTGATCCATGGCAAGCTGCCAACTATCCTTTTTGCGACGCATCAATCAAGATTCCTCATGAAAAAGCGGGCTACGGCAGAATATCGCCGAGCCCGCTTCTATGGTCATGCTAGATATGCCAACGTTAACCCATTAGAGCGAATAGTACATGTCGTATTCGATCGGGGTAACGGCCAAGCGCCAACGCTGAACTTCTTCCATCTTCATGGCGATATAAGCGTCGATAAATTCATCCGTAAAGACGCCACCACGGGTCAAGAATTCACGATCCTTATCCAAGCACTCAAGCGCCTGATCCAAAGACGAGCAGATCGTCGGGATCTTAGCGTTTTCTTCAGGCGGCAGATCATAAAGGTTCTTGTCTGCAGCATCACCCGGATGAATCTTATTCTGGATACCGTCTAAGCCCGCCATCAAGAGTGCGGAGAAAGCCAAATACGGGTTAGCGGCCGGATCCGGGAAACGGACTTCAACACGACGAGCCTTCGGGCTATTCACATGCGGAATACGAATCGAAGCCGAACGGTTGCAAGACGAATAAGCCAACTTCACCGGAGCTTCAAAACCAGGCACCAAACGACGATAAGAGTTGATCGTCGGGTTGGTGAGCGCATTGAGGGCGCGTGCGTGCTTGATCACACCACCAATATAGTAGAGTGCCATTTCAGAGAGGCCAGCATAGCCATTACCAGCAAAGAGGTTCTGACCATCCTTCCAAATGGACTGATGCACATGCATACCAGAGCCCGCATCGCCTTCGATGGGCTTCGGCATGAAGGTGGCCGTCTTACCATAAGCGGCAGCCACATTCTGTACCGTGTACTTCGTGATCTGCGTCCAGTCGGCGCGCTTCACGAGCGTGCTAAAGCGCGTACCGATTTCGCACTGACCTGCGCCACCCACTTCATGATGGTGAATTTCGACAGGCACACCCTGCTGATCGAGCAACGTGCACATTTCAGCGCGCATATCAGCAAAAGAGTCCACCGGAGACACAGGGAAATAACCACCCTTCACACGGTTGTGGTAGCCCAGATTGCCACCTTCTTGCTTCAAGCCCGTCGCCCAAGGACCTTCTTCACTTTCGACTTCAAAGAAGCTCTTACCCATGCGATGTTCCCAACGCACAGCATCGAAAATAAAGAATTCAGGTTCTGGACCAAAATAGGCCGTATCGCCAATGCCCGTAGACTTCAAATAGGCTTCAGCGCGAAGACCGATCGAACGCGGATCGCGATCATAATCCTTACCCGTATTGGGCTCATGAACCGCGCACTGAAGAATCAATGTATTGGCCTCACGGAACGGGTCCATGCGAGCAGAATCGGGATCCGGCATCAAAAGCATGTCAGAGGCTTCAATACCACGCCAGCCAGCAAAGGACGAACCGTCAAAGGGCTGGCCAAGTTCGAATACGTCTTCATCGATCATGGCGGCAGGCACGGTCACGTGCATTTCTTTACCGCGAATATCCGTCAAACGCAGATCCACGAACTTGACATCATTGTCCTTAATCATCTGCAAAACATCAGAAACGGACGTCATTTATTTGTCTCCTAGAGATTAGCCAGCAAGGCAATTTTTACGCCTAGCCTGGTATGAATTGGGGCAAACGAGCTAAACCCGTCATGTTTGACCAATTAGTAGCAAAATCCATGCCAAAGCGTGCAATAAGAAAGAATGGCTTACTTTGAGGCATTTCTATCAAACTCAACCTTTGACGAAGCCCTTTTGGCACCACAATGCTCTCTTTTATGCACTAGCATGAATCACATCTTTTTATTATCGCACTTCTTTGGTGCATTCTGAGCATCAAAGAAAAGCTTCCTGAAGGTCTGATAAAAAAGCCCTTCCCTGAGGTGTCGGCTGAATATGCGTTTCATCAGGCACCAATAACCCTCGTGCTCTTAAATCAGCCAGTTGAGACTCAACCACACTTAGCGGCAACCCCGTTCGTGTTTCAAACAACGTAGCAGGCACGCCTTCCGTTAAGCGCAAAACATTCAGCATAAATTCAAACGGCAAAGCCTCTTTTTCAATAACTGAAGTTTCAATACATGCGTGCCCAACGCCATTCACTTTCTCAGCGTAACGACGGGGCGACATTTCCCTCACTTCACGAAGAATGCCATCTCGAGTCGTCAATTTGCCATGCGCACCAGCGCCCGCCGCCAAATAATCACCAAACTGCCAGTAATTGAGATTATGTCGACAACGATAGCCAGGCTTAGCATACCCAGACACTTCGTAATGATCAAACCCAGCTGACGTGAGCCGTTGGATCACAAGATCAGACATATCAGCACAGGCGTCCTCATCAGGCAGCCCCGTTGGTATGCGTTTCGCAAACGCCGTCCCCGGTTCAATCGTTAACTGATAAAAAGAGAGATGAGTGGCACCAAGTCCAACCGCCGTCTCAACTTCTGTCGCCACCTCGTCGAGCGTTTCACCTGGCAAAGCGAACATCAAGTCCAAATTGAAGTTACCAAACACCTCACCCGCATGTTGCGCAGCGCGTTTGGCTTCATCAGACGAATGAATGCGACCCAACACCTGGAGCTTTTCATTCATAAAGCTCTGAACGCCCACAGACACGCGATTCACCCCAGCCGCCTTAAACGCTTTAAAACGACTCTCATCAGTCGTCCCAGGATTGGCTTCTAACGTGATTTCGCAGTCAGACGTAAAACCAAAAAGCTGATTGGCGCCACTTAGCAATTTATCGACAGCTTGCCCAGACATGAGGCTCGGCGTACCACCACCAATAAAGACACTGCTAATCGGGCGACCTTCGGTACGCCCCACCCAGTGGTTCAGATCCCGCAACACTAAATCGACATAAGCCTCATCATTCAAACCTTGAGGAATGGCATGAGAATTAAAGTCACAATATGGACACTTTCGCACACACCAAGGCCAATGCAAATAAAGCGCTAGCGGAATCTTTTGAATCGCTTCTTCAGTAAAGTTGGGTAGCGTCACGATTACCAACCCCAGTTTTCGCGCAACAATTGGCTCATCTTTACTAAGGCCTTACCGCGATGACTCTGATGATTCTTTTCTTCTGCAGTCATTTCAGCGGCGGTTTTACCTAAAGTTGGCACATAAAAATAGGGGTCGTAACCAAAGCCACCCTCCCCCTTGGGGGTATCGCACACTTCGCCATACCAATGACCAACAGCAATTAAAGGCTCTGGATCTTCAGGGGTTCGTACAGCCACCAACACACAGGTATAGTGCGCACGGCGATCTTCAACCCCCGCTAACTTTTGAACCAACAGCTGATTATTAGCGGCATCGTTTGCCTCTTCGCCAGCAAAACGCGCCGAAAAAACTCCCGGCATCCCATTCAAAGCATTGACACAAATCCCTGAATCATCTGCCATCGCAGGACGCCCCGTCACACGCGCAGCGTGACGCGCTTTCGCTAGACAATTTTCAATAAAGGTACCAAAGGGTTCTGGGCAAGACGGTACGCCTAATGCCCCTTGATTAATCACTTCAACACCCAGCTCGGCAAACATGGCCTGAAATTCACGGAGTTTGCCTTGGTTATTCGAAGCCAAAACGAGTGACTTAGTCATACGCTTCTCCTTAAGCCTCAAAGGCCGCACGTTGAGCAGCCATAATTTCGAGGTTGCCCTTTTCGGCTAAACGAAGGAGTTCATTGAGCTCTTCTCGCGAAAACGCCGCACCTTCTGCCGTCCCTTGAATTTCAACAAAACGACCTTCGCCCGTCATCACCACATTCATATCGGTGTCGCAACCGCTATCTTCAGCGTAATTCAGGTCAAGCACTGGACGACCTTCAACTATCCCAGCAGACACTGCGCTCACTTGCGTCAGAATCGGGTCTTCTGTGATTTGGCCCTTTTCTAACATACCGTTGACCGCATCTCGCAACGCCACCCAAGCCCCTGCAATAGAAGCACAACGCGTACCACCGTCGGCCTGCAAAACATCACAATCCAACTGAATCGTGAAGTCACCTAACTTCTTGCGATCGACAGCTGCACGTAAGCTACGACCAATCAAACGCTGAATTTCTTGCGTACGACCAGATTGCTTACCTTTAGCAGCTTCGCGCTCACAACGCGTACCCGTCGAACGAGGCAACAACCCATATTCAGCCGTCACCCAACCTTCACCGCGCCCCATCAAAAAACGTGGGACACCAGGCGTGACGCTCGCAGTGCAAAGTACGCGAGTATCACCCGCACAAACCAAGACACTGCCTTCAGCATACTTAGTAAAGCCACGCGTAAAAGTTAATGGGCGAAGTTCATCAGCCTGACGGCCGTCCACACGGGTCTGTGTCATTACTTAACTCCAAAGACGAAATTTCAATCAGTGTCGTTATGCTACCGCAAGAACTTCAGATAAGGTAGATAAACGCGTTACAATGACGGCGCTTGTCGCAGCCGACGCTTTCTTGATCTGCGACGCATGTCTCATATCTCTAGGAGTTTTTTCATGACCGTTGCTAGCATGACGGGTTATGCTGTCGCCTCTGGTGCGACCCCCCTCGGTACCGTGACTATTGAATGCCGTTCAGTCAATTCGCGTTTTCTTGATCTAGCCCTACGTCTTAATGAAGATCTTCGCTTTGCCGATCCGCTGATTCGTGAAACGTTACAAAAGCGTATTGCTCGCGGCAAGGTTGAAATTCGCGGCTACATTACGCCAGATGAAAACGCTGCCCCTGTTCGCATCAACACCGCTGTACTAAATCGTCTCATTGAAGTACAAAATACGATTCTTGAGACGCTCCCTCAAGCCAATAAACTCTCGGTCTCTAACCTTCTTGCCATGCCTGGCGTCATGGTGACTGATCGTCCAGATCAAGACGCTGTAGCTCAAGCTGTATTGACCGTGCTTAACAATATGCTTGATGCGTTTACGGCTTCTCGTGCGCGTGAAGGTGAAGCTTTAGCGAATGTTTTGCTCAACAACTGCGAGCAAATTGAAGAAGTTGTCACCGATATTAAAAGTCGCATGCCAGACATTTTGGCGCACATCGAAAACAAATTGCGCGAACGTCTCGAAAATGCTTTGTCGTCTGCACTCACCGAAAAGAGCACACTAACACGAGAAGAAGTGAGCGACCGTATCCGTCAAGAAGTCACGTTTTACGCCCTTCGTATGGACGTTGAAGAAGAAATTAATCGTCTCTTCACCCATGTCGCCGAAGTTCGCCGCATCCTCAAAAAGGGCGGTGCTGTCGGTCGTCGTCTTGACTTCGTCGTACAAGAAATGAATCGCGAAGCCAACACATTAGGTTCTAAAGCCGCAGCAATCGAAATGACGAACGCATCCGTTGCGCTCAAGGTCATCATCGAACAGATGCGTGAACAGATTCAAAACCTCGAATAACGCCAAAGAAATAGGGAGAGTACCGACACACGAAAGTCACTCTCCCTTACAATAGCCACCTTCTTATTTTTCGATCCATCCTAAATTCTCGTGGATGTGACCGTTTGACGACTTTTCAATAGAAGCCGTCTCGATTGTCAGATGGAGACTTCGAATGTCTAATGCTTCCGCCGCTCGTCCACTTCATGCTGGCCGACTCTTTCTCGTGACGGCTCCGTCGGGTGCTGGTAAATCGTCGCTCGTCAATGCCCTTCTTAAGCTTGAACCCACGTTGAAGCTTTCGATTTCGCACACCACGCGCGCTCCTCGTCCCGGTGAAGAAAATGGTCGCGAATATCACTTTGTGAGCGAAGCTGAATTCTTAGCCATGCGTGAACGCGGTGAATTTTTAGAGTCTGCCCTCGTTCACGGTAACTATTACGGAACAAGCCGTATTTGGATTGAAAGCCAAATGGCTCAGGGTAACGACGTTCTCCTTGAAATCGATTGGCAAGGTGCTCGCCAGGTGCGCGAACGTTTTGCGGGTACTGTGGGTATCTTTATCCTGCCCCCGTCCATCGAAGCGCTCGAATGGCGTTTACATCACCGTGGCACCGATTCTGAACAAACGATCACTCGACGCTTGCTTGGCGCAGGCGCAGAAATGTCTCATGCACCTGAATTTGAATACGTTATAATTAACGAAGAATTCGACAAGGCGCTTTCTCAGATGCAATCTGTTGTCGTGGCAAGCCGCTTAGCCTATGCACAACAGGCTGTACGCCACCGTGAGCAGTTCGCCTCACTTGGCATTCCGCTCTGATATTTTTCTATCGAAACCGCCAGCCTCACTCCTTTTCTCTTTTTTAAACTGTTGTAATCAAAATGGCTCGTATTACTGTTGAAGACTGCCTGAAGAAGATCCCGAATCGCTTCCAGATGGTGCTTTGCGCCGCTTATCGCGCTCGCCACCTGACGCAGGGCTATGCCCCGAAGGTTGAAGCCAAGGACAAACCCGCTGTTGTCGCCCTTCGTGAAGTCGCGAAAGGTGAAGTGGGACTCGAAATGTTGAAGCGCGTGCCGTAAACTGTTAGATACGCACTCTTTCACATCGGTCAGGTTATTTTGCCGTGAAAGTCGGCGAAAAGCCTGGCCTTTTTTATTTTTGGGAACCAGCTAGCGTACGAAACTAGAAAAGAACTTCTAACCATAACAGCTGTCTCCCAATCAGTACGGAATCCTTGCACATATGACTACCGAGCGCATTCAATATCCTGATGACCTCTACGCGACCCGGGAAGATGGTGAGCATCAAAGTCCTCAACCCATCCCCTCGACACGCAAGCCTATTTCCGTCAAACCATCGTCTAAGTCTTCCCCTGCCATCCCTACGCCTGCACAGGTCATTCTGCCTGAAGCTGATTTGCCCATGTTTACGCCTAAAGGTCCATCCGCAACAGTCACTGCGAGTGCCTTGGTTGAACTCTGCCGGCAATATCTCTCAACACCTGATGTTGAAAAGATTCGTGAAGCTTATCGTTACGCCGACAACGCCCATCTCGGTCAGTTCCGTAAGTCTGGTGAACCCTATATCACTCACCCGATTGCCGTTGCTTCGATCCTCGCCTCGTGGAAAATGGACGCTGCGACCATTCAAGCTGGTCTCATGCATGACGTGCTTGAAGACACGGGCACCAGTAAGCAAGAAATGGCCGAAAAATTTGGCATTGAAGTCGCTGAGCTTGTAGACGGCGTGAGTAAACTCGACAAATTGCGTTTTTCGTCAGCGGCTGCTGCACAAGCCGAGAGTTTTCGCAAAATGCTTCTTGCGATGTCCCGAGACTTGCGCGTGATTATCGTCAAGTTAGCGGACCGCGTACACAATATGCGTACGTTGGGCGTTATGCGTCCCGAAAAATGTGCACGTATCGCGAATGAAACATTAGATATTTATGTGCCGATTGCGCATCAGCTCGGCATGAACAGCGTCTTTCGTGAACTACAAGAACTCAGTTTTGCAAATCGCTATCCGCTTCGCTACAAGGTACTCTACGAAAACGTACTCTTAATGCGAAACAATCGTCGAGCAGTGCTCGAGCGTATTCTCGCCGAAACGAAGAACTTCTTACCCAAAGAAGGGATTCGTTGCCGCATTATTGGTCGCGACAAAACCATCTACGGCATTTATAACAAGATGCGAGAAAATCATCAGTCCTTCTCTGATGCACTCGATATTTATGGTTTCCGAGTCATTGTTCGTGAGGTTAACGATTGCTACCTTGCGCTCGGCGCCTTACATCGCCTTTATAAGCCTGTTCATCGCCGGTTTAAGGACTTTATTGCTATCCCTAAACTCAACGGCTATCAGAGTCTTCATACCACTGTCATTGGTCCTTACGGCACCCCTGTCGAATTTCAAATCCGTACTGAACAAATGCATCAAGTGGCCGAAAACGGCATTTTGACGCAGTGGATGTTCAAGAACGACTTCGATAGCAGTGACATGCAATCGCGTACTGCGGCTTGGCTACAAAGCTTGATGGATATTCAGCGCACTAGCCTCGACAGCAATGAATTCTTAGAAAACATTAAAGTCGACTTATTCCCGAACCGCGTTTACGCCTTCACACCAAAAGGCAAAATTATTTCTTTACCGCGTGGCAGCACATCAGTCGACTTTGCTTATCAAATCCATACAGATGTCGGCAACCACACCAAAGAATGCCGCATTAACGGTGAAATTCGACCGCTCTCCACGACGCTTCATAATGGCGACATGGTTGAAATCATCACCGACCCGATGGCCTCACCGAGTCCAGAATGGCTTGAATTCGTTCACTCTGGTCGCGCTCGTGCAGAAATCCGTCAATTCTTACGTAACTGCCGATTTGATGACGCAACCCAAGTTGGACACGATGTACTCGCTCGTCTAGCCACTGAAAATCAACTGAATTTAGAAAAGATTCCAGAACATGTTTGGACAACTTTGCAAGAAGAGTTAGATGTACCAGACCGCGATGCGCTCTATGCCTCTATCGGTCTAGGCAAGGATTTACCTGCTACCGTCATTCATCGTCTTGTCCGTCTCATGAGCCACCTTCATAGTGACGCTGTGCCGCCGGCGTTACCTGCCATTGTGATTCGTGGCAATGAAGGGATGGCTGTTGAATTATCTAAGTGCTGTCACCCCATCCCAGGCGACAAGATCGTCGGATTTAGTCGAGTGGGACACGGTTTAATTATTCACCGTGCAGACTGCCCGCATGTCGAACGTGGCATGAAGACAGATCCAAAGCGTTGGGTTGAAGTGGCATGGGCACCTGAGCAACGTCAAGCGAATTTTGCTGCACCCCTTGAGATTCGTGTCGAAGATCCACGCACCTCCATTGCGCAAGTTGCTACCAGTGTCGCTGAAGCAAAATCGAGCATCATCGGCATGAGCATTGATGACGAAAACGCACAGAAATATATTCGTATCACTGTACAAGTCCGAGATCGCGGTCATTTAATGCACGTCATTCGAACCATTAAGCAAAATGCGAATGTTGAGCAAGTGAAGCGAGTTCACTAAAACTTCATCAACTAACAGACAACTGACAAGAACTCACTTTACCTAGTGATATACTAAGAATCGCACCTAGCTTTTCAAATGATATCGTTCATATGAAAAGCTAGGTGTTTTTCTATCTCTACATAGTGCAGTCTGATTCAACCCTCATTGAAATATATGCTTACTCCAACACATCCAAACTGGCGTACATTTTTCATTCAAAGCATCACTTTCTTCTTCACCGCTTTGATCATTCTGACAGGCCTACGCGTGGGCTTTTTTGAAGCCTTTCGATCCGATAATATCCTTTGGGAAGATGCTTTACCTGCCTTTTGGATGGGAGTTCGAGTAGATGCCAAGTGGTTAAGTATTGCTTTGCTACCCGCTTGGATTTTCACTGTATTAGCCTATATTTGGCCAGCAGCTAAAACGATAGCTATATCCACCGCCTTATTGGGATATGGTCTTGCCGTAACATTAGGACTCGTTAATTTCGGGTTTTACGCTTTCTATGGCACGCCCATCAATGCCATCATCTTTGGGTTTATTGAAGATGATACAGTGGCCATCATAAAAACCCTAGTCACAGATTGGCCTGTCTCCACATATTTATCGGTTTGGACGATCCTGCTTGCCTTGCCGTTTGCACTGACACGTTGTGTAAAACCCAAATCACAAAAACACACTTCGTTCGCTTATTTTTGTATCACCATCATCATCACAACGCTTCTTTTAGCTTTGGCGATTCGAGGAAGTGTCGGAAAATTTCCGCTTCGTCAACAAAATTACGCAGTATCCAACAACGCGTTTATTAACAATATTGTGCCTGGAGGTCTGGCGTTATTTTATGAGGCTTATAAAGGACGCAAAGCATTGGTCTTAAAAGGTGGCGCCGATGCAGGCGTCAAAGAATTAGGGTTTCAATCTGTTGAAGAAGCTCAAACGCTTTTACAAGGTCTCAGATCTACCCCTTCAACAACTCAAGCGATGAAATCTCAACCTCATGTCGTCTTTGCAATCATGGAATCCATGGGGCGTGACGCTTTTGAGGCACACAACTCCACAACCAACAATACACTTGGTCATCTCGCCAACGTCTTACCTAAAGGCGTTGTATTTACTCATGCCATTAGTGTGGCCAACGGCACATTCCCTTCATTAGAGGGATTGCTATTTGACACACCATTGACACCCATCACTCAAAGTCAATACGGTCATCAAACTTTCAAGTTCTCTGAAGTTTTAGCCTTCAAAAAGGCGGGCTATAAAACCATTTTGCTAACCGCAGGGCAAGAAACTTGGCGCCAGATGAGTAATAACTTCCCGCTTCAGGGATTTGACGAAATCATTGGCTCAGGAAAAATTCATGAAGTTTTTCCACAGGCGGAACTCGGCACATGGGGAATTGGTGACGAATGGATGTTCAAAAAGGCTGAAGCTTTACTCGCTGACGCAGATCGTCGTCATGAAAAATTGCTGCTTGTGATGCTCTCGATCACTAACCACTCTCCACATCGCGTACCCGATGGTGTTCAAACATTGCCCGTTTCAGTCAAAGCTTTGCCACCATATATTCAAGATAAGGATGAGCAATTACAACAAGAAAGATTGACCACCTATCAATATTCAGCTAACGCTTTAGGGCACTTTGTAGAACGTGTCCAAACCAATGACATCGGTAAACGTACGATTATTGTGGCTTCTGGCGACCATAACATGCGTTTTCAATACCAACCTACCGACTATTGGCACCACGCACATGGGGTTCCAATCATCTTCTGGTTACCCGACAGTCTCAAGGCGTTAGGTACAAAAGCTAATACTCAACGATGGGTGACACACAGGGATATCTTCCCAACCCTACGAGGTCTAGCTTTAGGCGATACACCGAGCTTACACAAAGGCCGAAATCTATTTAGTGAAGACACTTGGGATCTAGCCATCACCTTTGAAGGACTAGGTAAATACGGTTTTGGGATCGGTCAATGGGGTGCGGTCGCTTTAGACGGCGGACAACAATTTAGATGCTACCGCTGGCAAGAGGATCGATTACTCCCCGCAACCTGCTCTGAGACCATGACCAAAATGGGGAATGCAACTCGCGCGCAAAGAGCCTTAGCAGACTTTACTGTTCGCAACGGTCTACTTTAGTCCATTACCTATCTATCGGTCAGCCAAACGTGGTTGGCCGATAGTTCATTAGAATTTGAGCAAAAAAAATCCCGCAACAGCCATCAAACTGTTCGGGATCTTTTGAACTTAAGTGGTGGGAGGAGGCATACATAAAACCACCACACATCAATCGTTTCCATAGATTAAAAACAGACTTATACCATTCGTTATACCATTTTTTCAAACCTTGGTTTCTTAGTGACGTTGGTTCTCTTCCAATTCGTGCACAGAATATCACTAGCCTAAACTGTAGCCCCCTCCAACAGTTACCTTGAGATCTTTTTTACGACCTTCCACACTCCCTCTTCCTCCATGGACTCCTAGTCATAGCGCATGAAATCTCAATTTCAAACCACAAACCAACGATCGAAAGAAGATGTATTAACGACTCAATACCTATGACAAATCCTATGCATTTGACAATGTCATACTGGATTTTTTTGTTTTGATATCATATTTTTATCACAAGAGAATTTCGACTTTCTCACGAAAAAAACCAAAAAAACAGAAGAAACTCAAATTTATTCATACCAAGGGTTTTTACTAATTACAACAAAAACTAACAGATTCACCTGCAGCACAAGGCAACCAATATTTCTTTGTTTCAAACAATTCTTTTTTGTCTGACTTTTTTGGAATCGCAGCACATTCTTCAAACATGTCCAACGACGTCATTTGCGTCTTTTGGACGATCCATTTTTTTTGAAGGATTTTTTTATGGACTCAACTGGTTCATTTCCAAAGTTGCTTTCAATGAAGCAAATTACTGCGTCAATACCACGAAGCAGAGCGAGTTTTTATAAAGATATTTCTAGCGGTCTTTTCCCTACACCAATCAAATTTTCGACATCGAGTTTTTGGTATCAAGACGAAATAGCCGCTGTCATGCGAGCCAGAAGCGAAAATCAAAGCGACGAACAAATTAGAGCTTTGATCAAACAACTTATCTCTTTGCGTGGCTCTCGTTGGCAACAGAGTTAATTATGGCGAACTTCGACAAACTAACCGTCTATGTTCCCCCCACAGAAAGTAAGTCAACCAACGCCGTCTTAGAAAGGCTAGAACAGTTGAACTTAATTGTTCATGCAGAACTATCGGGCGTAACTGTACGTTGTCCTTTTTCCACGTCAAAACGAAATGAGCATTACGCACGTTATGTTTTACCAACCGAAAAAGAACCTTACGGAAAATTTGAATGCTCAAAATGTTGGCAACGTGGAATTTCTTCGTTTTTGAATCGACTAAAGATTTCCGAAGACCAATTTGTCCCAAAAGGAAAAATTATTCTCCAGCCAAGCGCATTAGATCGCATCAATATTGCGTTGGCAACTGAATTGGCCCGCGGGAAACGAATTTTCGTTTGCGAAGAAACGCTTGTGGTTGTTCGCTACCAAAACCACGAAGTAATCGGATACTCACCTTTACAACTGGCTGATTTACGGATTGAAGCATGTAGACAAACAAACTTCTATCGCCCTAATCGACGACTTGTAGACCCTCCTGAAAACATACTCAAAACCGTGTTTTCATCAATCGAGGCACAACAGATCCTTCCTCATATTCAAGGTTTTATATATCGACCTTTGTTGAGAAAGACAGGAGACATTGTGTCGCAACCAGGCTACGACTCACAATCAAACTTATTTATCATCATGAACCCAAAACAATTCACAACACTAAAAACTCAGCCTAGTAAGACAGATGCCCAAAAAAGCCTCAATGAGTTGCTTAATTTGCTCAGCGAGTTCCCTTTCGCAACAGAAGAAGACCGGGCAGCAGCTGTAGCCTGTCTTCTTACTGCTGTTATGCGTCAAGAGCTAAACAGCGCTCCAATGTTTCTAGTCACTGCACACTCTTCAGGCTCTGGTAAATCTACATTCTGCGAACTCGCTTCCATTATTGCCACCCCGCACCACACGCCGAGCATCTCATTTCCTACCAAAAATGAAGAAGCATCAAAACTTCTGTCGTCATTACTGTCTACATCTCCAGCAGTAGTTCACTTTGATAACGTCGTAGGAGTGATTCCTGCATTGGACAGCCTGTGTACCTGTTTGACCTCTTCATATATCATGCATCGAATTCTTGGAACGTCTTCTGTTCAAAGATTAGGCACACGTTTTCTGATGTTGGCTAACGGTAATAACGTTAGTGTTGAAGCAGACATGACACGCCGAACTTTGATGATTTATTTAAATTCCAAAGAAGAGATTCCGGCAGAAAAAGAATTCCAAAACCCACTCCTTTTGAACTATGCCCGCGAACATCGTGAAGAGCTAATCACTCATATCCTCAGGATCATTCAAGCTTGGATTCTTGCAGGATCACCAACATCACCGACACGATATCGCGTTGTTTCATTTCAAGATTGGCAACATTGGTGTATCGAACCATTACTGTGGTTAGGACTTGCTGATCCTCTTCTTAAAATGCGTCAAGCTATTCGAGAAGATCCTATCCGACAGGAACTCAGTGAACTTTTCTTGGCACTTCAACAGCAATTCGGAAGTCAACGCTTCAACGTTAAAAATATTCAAGAAGCGCTAGCTAACCCCTCTGCAAAGTCCGATTTAAATGAAATTCTCGAAAAAATGAATCTATTTGTGGATAAACAATTAAACACGCGATCATTGGGTTGGCGTCTTAAACAAAATAAAGATCGCATCATCAATCACCTTCAGCTCGAACAAATTGAGACCGGAACTTACAGAATTCGTGAGATAGAAAATTAAATCCTAGTCCTTATAGGGCATAACCTAAAGAGACTCTTTCTGGTACATCCAAAAGAGTCTCTTTAGAGTCTAAAATATGCTTTTTAGACGATTACGACTCAACACCCATCCTATAGAGACTTTCTATGATTCACGGTTACAAAATTGGTTACGTACGTGTAAGCACTGTTGATCAAAACACCGATCGTCAGGAAGAAGAATTACGACTGCGGGGAATTGAAAAATTTTTTATCGACAAAGCCTCAGGGAAAAATACTGAACGTCCTGCACTGAATAACCTTATTGACTTTGTACGTGAGGGAGATCACGTCTATGTTTGTAGCATGGATCGCTTAGCTAGAAACCTAAAAGATCTTCTTACCCTAGTCCAACTGCTTGAAACCAAAAAAGTCTCGATAACCTTCCTACAAGGCGACATTACTTTCGACGCGATGGAAAAGTCATCCAGCATCAACAAATTACTTCTATCTATGCTAGGTGCTGTAGCAGAATTTGAACGATCCATAATTTTGGAACGTCAACGAGAAGGAATCGCAATTGCAAAAGCACGAGGAGTATACAAAGGACGCAAACCTATTGATCCGGCTCTATTAGACAAGGCCTTTCAGAAACACAAAGAGGGGGTTCCTGTAGCTCGAATCGCCAAGGATCTCAATATTGGACGTTCTACCTTATTTCGATATTTCGCCAAACGATCCAACAAATGATCATGATTTAAAAACATCACCAAGATGTACAGTACATCGATACGTACAAAAGCTCTATCATGAATCTCAAAGACCAAATATTCCTTATTCTCAATGAGTACCAAAAGAAAAATCAATGTCCCCCTTCTCTTCGCCAAATCAGATTGCGTCTAGGAAATACGGGCTCTTTATCAACCATCTCTTGCTGTGTAAAAGAATGGCAGCAAAAACAACTCATTGAAGCAGGGGACTTACCCGAAAATTTGACTCCAGAGGAAGAACATCAACTTGTTTCTGCACTTTGGACTGTGGTAGCTCCAATTTTGCAAGAAAGAATTCTTCGTATCCGCGAACATAGTAAAAAACTCTGTGAGCTCGAGAGAGTTTCAGCTCAGAAGCTTCAAGAAGAAGTGCAAATTCAGCTTGAAGAAATCACTATGCGTAACAATGAACATCAAAGACTTCTTGAACAACTCAACACACTGAAAGCGGAGAACTCAAATCTTTTAGCTGAACTTCGCCACAGTAAAGAAGAACTACAACTTCTACGCACTCGTTTAAAAATTGCAATCAATGATAGGGAAATAGCCATCAAAGACGCTATCACTGCAAAGGCAACTGCCGATACCCTCACTAAGGTCATGCCGTTTCTTACTACAACACTTGCTTCCGAAAAGTGACTTACTCGTTTCGAGAACAAATAGAAACCTTGCTGTCCAAGAACCATCCTTTAGCTTTTTTGGACAGCAGTGACATAGATTGACTTAGAAGAAATACCTGTTGTTATTCAGCAACTGTCCAAATCCATCCAAGCTCGTATAACCACATCTCCCCCTGTATCGCAGGCTTTTACAAGATCACAAAACGCATGCATCATGTTTAAGAAAACTCACTTTTTTAAACACACTAACGCACAAAAAGCCAACCTTCTTTCTTGAACGTAAGAATACTTCGACAACCGCTCATAGCATGAATGTCAAGGTATTCCACCTTTCTTTCCATTCTTTTAGCTATCTGTTGATAGCTCAAGGAGAGGACGTATCTTCAGTGTCGAGATTCTGGTTTGCGCCTCTAGTGCTTTTACAGCATGACACCTTTAGATATAGAGATGAAATTACAAGCATTCATTGGAAAATCTCGATCAGAACTCTACCCCGACATTCTCCTGCAAGTCATCGAGCTAATTCAAAATCTTGAATTTTTTCATTGGACAATTCTTCAAAAAATTAGCACTCATTCCTCGCCCATCACAGGCTTTCCCATTGATTGCATATGCCAAAATCAATTGCAAGCACTGGACAGCACGGCCTCTAGCCGTCTTCGAGTCGGACTATATCCGTTCATGTATTTCCCTCAACCTTTTACATGGGAATACATATTGACAGAAGTCACTCGTTTGGCAATGAGTGACTCCCCTGTAACTTTAATCACAGGACACTTTGAGTCTCCTCTCGAATCTTTTTGTCGCTCATATCTACGTCTAATTTCTTGTGTTGCAAAAATTTGTCCAGAAGTCGCCGCCATCTTTTTCGGAATTCCTTTCAAAGTAGCCAATAAGTTAGCTGAACCCACATTTGACAAACTGGCAATCGAGATTCTCATCGCTCGTTTTCCCATCATATTTACATTACGAGGAAAACAATCCAAATCTAGCCTAATAACTCACCAAATCAACATCGCATATCAAGATTTCTTATATCGCCTTAAAGACTCAGACTTCCCAAGCTTTTGTTCTGACAATCTCATTCAACAAGAACGGCTGAAGTGCGTTCGCGCAACTCTTCAGATAAACAAAATTGTCCACTCCAATACCCTGGTCACTCCTTATCAACCCGAAGCCGCTAGCGAACTTATAACTCTTGGGAAAACTTATCACCTTCGTCAACCTGCACTCAAGCGACTAGGGCTTTGGTGCGGATTAAATAACATCGCAGCTTGCAACCTTGCTCGACAAAGTACATACAAGCTCGATTGCGGAGTAAAAAAACAGGACAGACAACTTACCTCTTCACAAATCAATGAAATTAGTACCCTCGTCCTAGCTCTTCTTACAGAAACAACCAATCGCTGCATTGATTCTCGAACACTATGCCGAGCCCTTCCATTCAGCACTGTGCTGGCCACTACATTATTGCAACCAAAGCACTTTCATCTGGATATTCGTGAATGGGGGGACCTTATGACCCAGGTTGAACAACGCCTGCATAACAACCTCTTCAATCCAAATAATTGCGGAGAGAAGGTTTCTTCTCAACGCAATGAATAACTATTAAGGAATTTATGTCGACACCAAACTACTTAGAACTGGGTAAGGGACCGCCTGAAGCTCGTGCACTGATTGACGAAGCATCTGTCAATGAAGAACTCAATCAAAAATTAAAAACTATTCGAACAACGCTTGAAGAAATCAGAGCCATTCTCTTCTTCAAGGGAATGGTCGCAGGTGACATATTTCATCAAATTGCCTATGAAAATCGATTTGGCCCAGATGAAACAACCTTATGTCCTCGAGTTCGATGGGATGCTCGCTTCAGCACACCCAGCTTCTCCTGGGAAAAAATCAAACGACTAGCAGTACCTATGACAACTGAACCGACATCTCCACCAAAGAAAGGAAGGGGTTATTCGTGGACAAAAACTGTCCGTCGTAAAAATACGGGGGACTACCAAACCATGAGGATCGTTCTCACATCGAAGTATCTCCGAATCAACAAAGCAACGAATCGAGTTTCAAGTAAGCATTTCTGCTCGGAACCAGAATGGGCACAAGTGTCTGCCTTGGCAGTTGAAGACGAGTTCTGTGCTTTACGAACACTCAATAGTCGATTATCAACAATTTCGAAAGCTCTTTCTGCCGCTCAAAACGTCCTCAACACTGCAAAAAAATACTAATGTTCACCAAACTTAGAAAATGGCTCCTACACATTGAAGCCCCTGAAACTCCACATCTAAAAACCAATCACATTAAAGAGACAGACACTGAACTTCATTTAATAGATCTTCCAAAATCTAGTTCATCTTCTCCTGAGATGATGAGCTACCCACAACCAGTCAATGAAATTCCTGCACACAATTTCGACTTCCTAAAAAAACATTACGCTCCGCTACTTTGGAACGTAATTGACTCCGTCCCACTCAGTCCTCAGGAAACAGAGAGCTTCCTTTTACCCATATTCTCCAGGCTATATGCTTGGATACATTTGTTACCCGCTTCTGAAGCTCATCATCACGCAGGCATTGGAGGCCTACTCGTCCACTCTCTCGAAGGGGCAGCTTGTGCGGCAAGATTAGCTAAATCAGTAGATTTCCCTCGACCATTCGGCTCTCGTGAACACTACCTTGCCAAACCCAAATGGCAATTTGCAGCCGCAATCATGCTCTTAACGCATGACCTTGGAAAAATTTTCGATCTAGAAGTACGAAACAATGACAACCAAATATGGAATCCAACCCAAAGTCCATTGACACATTGGCTATCCCTTCACAATGTCAAAACCTATTACGTGAAATGGAATGACAAGCGTGAACATAAATACCATGAGCTATCCTCCATTGCTTTAGCTCATCGTTACATCGTGCCAGAACAAACCTTCCAATTTCTAGGAAGAGAAACAGGCAATCTACTTTTTCGCGCTCTCGAAGAAGCTATTGTCTCTGGTGAAGGAGCATTAGCACCAATTCTCAAACAAGCTGAAGAAGAATCCATCAAACACGACCTTCAATTACAACGTCGCCTTGGAGGTGGCATGGTCACTGTTTCATTACCAGCTGTAAGGCCTACTCTTAACGCTATGATTGAATTGATGAAGCGAGGGATTTGGACTGTTAATCAAGAAACTAGTACTGTTTTCACAACCCCACAGGGAATAGCCATTCACTTAGCAGCAAACAATATCAAGGCCATTCGAGAAATGGCTTGTCATCTAGGAACCAATCACGTTCCATCGACACTTAACGGTCTTCTTAGAGTGTTTCAAGAAGCAGGCATCATTGTCCAACATCAAAACGCCACCAATAGTGAACTACCTCAGTCTGAAAATCTAGTTTTCCTTTGGACACTTCGAGCCCCTTCATTAAAAACGCCTTTATCTCCTTGTGTCCTATTCACAGATGCATTCCATTTGTTCCCACATACACCAGTCCCATTGTCATTAGACCAAGCAAAACTTATACCACTCAAACAATCCACACCAACACATAAAGGAGTACTACCTCCAAATACGGCCTTTACCAAACAACAATCAATCCCAGAAACCAATTACACAGAACAAAAAACAAAAAAACTTTCGAGAAATCAAATATTGACCGAAGCTGAATTGCAAGAACGACTACACACCCCCCTGAGTCCGGAAGAAATACGTGATTTTTCAGAGCGGACAATCGAAACCCTAATCCAACATATGCAGGAGGGCGGCTCTTTAGCTGTCGGACTTGAACGCACTGACTCCACCACTCTTCGCTGTTTGAGTGACCCTGTTTGGTATGTTCTTCGAAATCATCAAATTAACGAAACTTCGTTCAAAACCCTACTAAGACTAAGACGTAAAAAACCTATGCTTCAACTCATCGAATCGGATTACCGATTTGAACTAATCGTCACTACAGAAGTATAGGTTCGAAGAATGAAATTTCGTCATAAACGTCGACCTTTTGACCTTAAATTAATGGGGCCAAACCACGCAGCACATCAATGTACTGTTGCTTTCAGTGTAGCTAGCGCCTATGCCATAGCAGCCACGTACCTTCCCCCAATGCAATTCCAACTCGCTGGGCTTGCTACAGTTTTAGTAGCCTGCGGTATCGTAAAAATTCCAGCGGCATCAGCTCACTACTCTTTTTCAAAAAAAATCACAAAAACAGGATTGACATGGTTGTTGATTAACGACTTCCATCAACAATGCACACAACCTGAACACTGCAATGATTTTTTATTAGGCAAAGGTTTCATTTGGGAGCCTTCACATCGACAAGATGTCTCTTCGTTTATCGCGGCTGATTGTCATGACATTTTTGAACAAGCAGTACAACGCCGTGCAAAGCATAACTATTTAAGAAAGCGCGGTATTAAAGCCCTTCAACATCCCTTCGAAACATGGAACTGCCTTCAAGCTCTCCAACAACGTATTACTCAAGAGCAAGGAACAAAATGGTTACACCCACTGGGGAAAGAGAAGGATTTATGGATCAAATCAAAAGATCTCGAAGGACACACTGCTGTCTTTGGCACGACTGGGTCTGGTAAATCGCGTTATTTGGAATATTTGATCACACAACGCATTATCCGCGGAGAAACAGTTTTTGTCGTGGATCCCAAAGGAGATAAGGGGCTCGAACAAACCATGCAGCGAATGTGTCAACCTTGCCGTCGCGACAGAGATTTTGCAAAATTTCACCTCGGGTTCCCTGAGGAGTCTATTCACTTAAACCTCTTGGCAAACTACAACAACCTTGACGAAATCCCCTCTCGAATCGTCAGTACTTTACCTGGTCAAGGTGGCGAAGGACAGGTCTTCATTGAAATGGGCCGAGCCGTGCTCAGCACGATTTGCAAAGGGCTGGAAATGATGGGCCTCAAACCATCCTTCCGTCGACTGCATCATTTCTACCATAACCGCATCGAACTAGCGGAAAAAGCCCTGAAATGCTACATCGCTCTTCAAAAAGATCCAGACACCGTGAAGTCATTGGAGAGTGCTGGCAACAGAACGTCACCATACGAACAACTGAAACAGTACTACTTAGCTAGATTACCCAACAATGAAGCCATAGATGAAATCCTCGCCTTTGCCGAACGAGATCCCAATAACCTGTTAAGCACAACTGCTTCCACGATTAACTTGGTTTCGCAACTTTCAATGGGAGCTATAGGAAATCTGCTTGCGCTTAATGAAACAGGGAGTACAAATGAACAAGTTGTTATGGACACCCGAACTTTGATCAACAAGAAAGCCGTTGTTTATATCGGGCTCAGTGCTATGACAGACCCAGCTTTGGCTCGTGCAGTTGGTGCGATGTTCCTGGCTGATCTGACAGCAAGTGCTGGAGAACGATACAACTACGAGTCTGAATCGACTTCAGTCAGCCTTTTTATTGATGAAGCAGGTGAGCTGACTTGTGAGCCATGCACACAATTACTTAATAAAAGTCGCGGAGCTAAATTCAGTCTTGTTTTGGCAACCCAAACGGTTTCGGATTTTGTTCGTTACGCAGGAAACCGAGACAACATGATGCGCATTCTAGCCAACTTGAATAATTACATTGTGCTTAGAACGCCAGACCCAGGCACCCAAGATTTTCTCATGCGCCGCATTCCGAAAACGATAGTAAAAACCACTCAACGTGCACATGGTGTTTCCACCTCTGCTCATACACTAACTGCCCAAGCAGGCAATGTATCTGAACGTGAAGTTGAACAAGAAGTCGAATTAGTACCCAAAGAGTTACTTGGATCATTACCAAGTGGTGAGTTTTTTGGAATCGTCTCAGGTGGCCATGTCATCAAAGGGCGAGTCCCTTTACTTCTTGAGAAGGCCAGTGATTTTCAGGAGAGTTAAATGTCTGAACAAAAATCCCACAATCCAAGTGGCATCAACTGGTGCGTAGCACTATTACTTAGCATTGTGATGCTCTCTGTAATGTTCATGCCCACACTGATAGTAGAAAAAATCATTGAAAATGAAGTATCGATTGTCTATACACGATATGGAAACGTACCATTTCTCTTGTTGCAATCGGCAAATATTGATGCTCAAAATCTCAGCGACTTCTACAATCACTTATTAGTAGCTTCGCGCGACTGGTTCCAAATAGACGCATCAAGCTTAGAAATCCCCTTCATCCAGAGCTTCGATTCATGGCTCGTTAATCGTCTTTGGGTTGTTATTAATGCCCTTTATCTTCTCGCTATTAGACTAGGACTCGTTACCGAATGGGGACTTATCTGTTTGCCAGCATGTCTAGCATCGATCTATTACGGAATCAAACAACGAGAAAGTAAACGCCTGGCTTTTACGTTTACATCTCCATTTCAACTGGCACTCAGCATCAAACTCATGAAAATGTTGTTATGGGGCATCCTTTTTGCAATCTTTCTTCCGTGGACACTTCCACCTGACGTACTTCCCTCACTGCTCGCCATAACAGCTTGTTTCTCAGGTGTATTGTTCAGCAAATTACAGAAACAAATCTAATCCACAGCAATCAAAATGACACAGGGGATCACCTCGTCACGAGGGATCCCCTTTACTTTTTTCGCCCTTGCGTTAGGATCTAGAAAAACTAAATCTGGCTCGGTTGATCGTCGAACAAAACTGCCTATACCTCGCACACCAAGAACGAATACCTTTCGAGGCCTCCTCGCATGTCAACACATTATTGATTTCCAACACCTCCAACAAACCGATAATAGTATCCAACATCACCGTTAATTGAATGAGTTTTGATGAATACCCAGTCCTCAAGGGCACAATCTGCTCACGTACATGATCAAAAATAAGTTGTTGATCCTCCTCATTGACCCGCTCGTTAATCACCCTTTGCAACTCCTCACGAGCAGTGTTTAGCTCACCTTCAAACTTTCCAAACATTTCGTTGTATAACTTTTCAGCCTGTCGCGCCTCCTTCAAACGCCATTGTTCACGAAAGGCTTTTGTCGCTATGTATAACGAATAATCCACACGAACATAACAATGTTCGAACTCCTTCTGTGCTTGCGATGACTTTAAACAAAGTTTTTTTAGCAAGACAGGCTTGGAAAAATCTGACCCTTGGCGGCGTATTTCTCCTCCAACATCGGGAACTTGATCATGAGAAATTTTGTCTGAATGTAGCCGAAATCCAGCCCTCTTAGCTCGTGTAGAAGCCTTCTTCGAAGGCTCTTCTGCCCTCTCCTTCTGAACATCACAAATTTCGTTCATCTCAGTCATAAGCCAATACTCCTTGATAAAACAATCACAAACTTAAGGCTATGCCACTGATCAAAACGCTAATTTCAAGTTTTGACGAAGTTTCGTTTATTTCAATATTTATTTAGAACACACTTTCATTACACTATCTCCAACTCTTGCAGTTCGCTGCCGTGTTGTCATTCGACACGTAAAAAAAGAATGACCAGCCTATGGTATGTGCTGTAAACCAAACGCCAGCTGAGCGTTTAACAAAACCAGCTTCTAGCGACAAGGATAAAAATTACTCCTTGTCAACCATTAACCCTCATCGGGAACTCATTTCCCGATAGGGTGAGTTCCCTCTTGTGGAGCTCATCATGACAGTTGCTGTCAATAACCTTTCCTCCGAGTTTCAATACTTCGGTGCTGATGTGTTTGCCAATGTCTACGACGGCGGTAACACGATTCAAATGCCGGCTTCTCTCAAGATTCTCGGCTTCTCCAATGCTTCGGATCCCGCCATTCCACGATGCCATGACAACTACGTCTTTCGTCGTGAAGTGCTACGTGATCTGCTTGCATTTCTTCGTAAACCCAACGGGGATGCGCTTTTCATTACCGGTCCTACAGGAAGCGGTAAGACAAGTGTCATCAATGAGGTTTGTGCACGTCTAAATTGGCCTGTTCAACAGCTAACTCTCAACAATCGTTTTGAGTTTTCTGAGCTAACTGGTCATTTCACGTACTCTGCCTCATATCCAGGGGAAGCGCCTCAAATGCGCTTTCAATACGGTCCTTTGACTATCGCCATGCAGAAAGGACACGTCCTTATTCTCAACGAGATCGATCTTGCTGATGCTGGGGAACTGGCAGGTCTGAACGATATCCTTGAAGGACGTCCTCTTGTGCTTGCTGACAATGCTGGAGAGATCATCCACCCTCATCCAATGTTTCGCGTCATCGCAACAGCCAACAGCTGCGGTAATGGCGATGGAACAGGACGATACATGGGCGTTCAACAACAGAATTTGGCCTTTTTAGACCGATTTCGCTTCGTGCGAGTTGGCTATCAGGATCCTGCTGTTGAAGAACAACTTCTTCAGAAAATGGTTCCCAATATGAAACCGCTTCTGAATAGCATGGTGAAACTTGCCAACGAAGTCCGAACGCTTTTTGCCGAAGGACAGCTCTCGTTAACGCTTTCCACCAGAACACTTCTACGTTGGGCTCAAATGGCCAATGACTTTCGAAACTCTCCGAACTCACTGCAGTACGGACTGGAAAGATCACTGCTCATTCGTGCCGAACCGGAAGAATCAAAAGCCATCTTGGGACTATGTGAAGCCGTTTTTGGTGATGTATGGACTCAAGTCGCTAACAAGAACGAGTAATTCTCTCGTTTAACAATCCGCCCGGACAAGGGACATAACGATCCCTCCGGGGAAGTGGTGTCTTCTTGTTCGAGCATTTCAACTCAACCAGGAGATTCCATCATGGATGAAACCACAGTCATTAATGGCACGAGTAATTCCTGCCAACAGCAGACTAATGCAGCGAATGTTGCTGATGCTCATGTAGTGAATGCAACTAATACTGCTAAAGCCAAAACACAAAGCCTAATTACTCGTCTAGCAACGAGATTTGGCGTTGATACCAACAAGCTACTTCGATGCTTGACAACCCAAGTCTTCAAACAGACAGATGGCGGGACACTATCCAATGAAGAACTCATGGTTCTTTTGTTGGTTTGTGAAAACTTCGGTCTCAATCCTTTTAACCGCGAAATCTTTGCATTTCGTGGACGAGGCGGTGACATTGTTCCTATTGTCAGTCTTGACGGTTGGTGCAAGATCGTACGCTCACAAAAGGACTTTAACGGCATGTCTTTTCGCTTCTCGGAATCAACCGTGAAGTTGAACGGTTGTGTCGGTGAACTACCAGAGTACGTTGAGTGTTCCATTCGATTGAAGGGCGTAGATGCGCCTGTCACAATCCAGGAATACATGGTCGAATGCTTCAACGATCGTTCCAACGTTTGGAAGAAATGGCCTCGCCGCATGCTTCGTTCCCGTGCATTTATTCAGTGCGCCCGACTGGCATTCAGCTTGACTGGTCTTTATGACGAAGGAGATGCCTACAGTGAAGAAGGTTTCAATGGCCGTTTAACACTGGATGGCATTCAGACCACACCAACAATCAAACAGGAAACGCCCAAAATGACGCTCAATCGAGCTGAATTAGACGGCATGGTAACCAAACTCATTGCGCATGCTCAACATCGTGAAAACGGATGGGAACGCGCTTTGGAATGGGTGAATACCAACCTGGCTGGTGCAGACAAGGCTTACGCTGAGTCTACGTTGCAAAAACAACGATCACTGGCACTTCGTGCTACCGCCGCAACTGCTTCTTATTTGGATGCATTCACCACCAATTCTCCAGAGCTAACGCACTGAAGGAGAAATCATGAAATTCATTGATCTTCAACAGCGAACGCCTGAATGGTTGGTTTGGCGAAATCAAGGGATTACTGCAACAGAAATCGCAGTTGTCATGGGAAAGAGTCCATACAAGTCTCCTTGGAGGCTTTGGTGTGAGAAGGTCGGAAAGGCGCTGCCTCCCAACCTAGATAACAATCCTCTCGTCAAGTACGGGCAAGAGCATGAAGACCAGGCAAGGCAGCTCTTTGAGCTGACTCATGGTGAAGTGCTTCTGTCCGCTTGTGCGGAAGCTGATGTTGATCCGCTCTTCCGAGCGTCCTTTGACGGCTTGACTTCTGCCAATGAACCGGTAGAAATCAAATGCCCAAGCAGGACGACGCTGGAGAAAGTCCGTCGTCTTGGAAAAGACAGCGATACGGTACGTCTGTACATGTATCAGCTGCAATTCCAAATGATGGTATCCGGAGCTCCTAAAGGCTGGCTGGTCTTTTTTGATGAAGACAGTCAAAGCCTATTAGAGTTTGAGGCCGTCAGAGATGACGCTCTTTGCTCCGAGATGCTGGTGGCCGGAAGGGGCTTTTGGAACAACTTTGTCGTCCCTAAAAAGGAACCGGCAAAGGATCCGGTTCGTGACATCTACGTTCCGAAAACAGAAGAGGATATTGCCAAGTGGTGCGGACTCGCAGCCGACTTTGCTTCAGCCCAGGCTGAGGTAGAAGCTCTGCAAGCACGGATTAATGCGGCAAATGTCGTCCGAGAACGGTGCAAGGCCGAACTCAGCGCCATGATGGGGAGCTTTCGTTATGCAGATTTCGCTGGCGTAGCCCTTACCAAGCGCCTGACGAAGGGAAGCATCGACTACAAGAAGGTTCTGAAGGCCAAGGCCTTGTCGGTTGACGATAGCGAACTCGAAGCCTACCGCAAGGCAGGAACGGAGAGCTGGCTGATTCGGCTAACGGACTCGCCGATGCCTCAGGACTTTATCGATCCTGAACTCGAAGAAGCACTTGCTTCAAACCAAGCCTCTGAGCCCATGTGGTTCTGAGGATTATTACTCCACCCAAGGGAGCATCACTTCTCCCTTAGGGGCAGTCGTGCGCTCCCGTTTTTTTATACGAGGCGCATGATGAATGCAAAGCTAACTTCACAAAAACAGACCGATCTGTCGGTCATTGGAAAAATCGTTGTGGTTGTTCCGCAATTCTCACAGTGGACTGGTACCCGGGCTATGAGAGAAGGCGACTACCACATCGGAACCAACGGCAAACTTCCTCCCAAGGAAGTCACTAAGTCGTTAGGTCTTAAAGCCATCATCGATACGGACCACCTCCGAATCTTTGACCGGCTAAAGCATCGTGCCGAAACGATTCTTGAAAATTGCGGCGTTCGCTTTTTATCTGGATGGGCCATTCCGGCGGATAAAAGTGCCGCAGTCTTTCAACAGCTTGATGAGGTTGTCTCCAAATATGAGACAGCCAAAATTGACTTTCTGAATCGGTACGACACTTTGGTTGCTGAATGGGCCAGCAAGAATCCGGATTTCTCCAAAGAAATTCTGGATGCGAAGTTGGATCGTCAATCGGTTGCACAGCGAATATCGGCTCAATATGAACCGTTCAAACTGCAGCCAGTTAGCGATGCAAAAACGGAAGCCCTGGCTAAAAGTGTCGGAGGACTTGCAGACGAGCTAATCAACAGTGTTGCCCAACTGTCACGAACATTTTTCAAAGAATCCTTCTTGGGAAAAGATCGTGCCAATCGGAAAACAGTTAACGCTGTAATCCGCATTCGAGAACGCCTTTCTGGTTTGTCATTTCTCAGCGGGAGAATTACCCCCTTGCTGACAATGATCGACGATGTTCTCAGCGTCATGCCATCCGAAGGTTACTTTGGCGGCGAGGCGTTTTTGAAGCTCGCAACACTAGTCAAGACGCTCGGCGATCCAGACCTCTTGGAGGAAGTCATTAACGGTCAAACATCTGTTGACGGTTTGATTGTTGAAGATAAAACTCTTCTCCCCGAGGCTTCGGAAGTGTCACAAACAGAACTGGAAGCTACGGTGAAGCCACTTCAATCCGTTCCTCCTGGTTTGTCAGAGGACATGAACACTGAACCGTCTGATAGTGCTGTATCTGGGTCAGACCTATTCAGCAACATTGATGCTTTCTTTGAAAGTGACGAAATCGAGAGCGAAAAAACTACTCAAGCTGTCACAGAGTCCTTGCCTATTTCTACACCTTCCCATTCTCAGGAATCTCCTTCTGAAATTCCTGTTATGCCAGATGTTGAAGTAGGTGACGGCTTCTACTTCTAACTTAATTTACAACCCGCCAAGGGCAGTGATATGCCCTTTACGGGCGAGAACTGTCCGAGGCGGTTTTCTTAGGAGAAAACCATGTCAACGACAGTTCTACAAAACAAGCGATGCCAAACCTTTGAACAAAGTTTGCCGATTATTGCATCTGCACTTGGTAGCAAATGCGGAGTTCGGATTGAAATGGGCGGTCGAGTCGCGTCTACCAATGGACACACGATTTCCTTACCGTTTCTAGAGTTGGATCAGACTGAGCTTAGTGTTCAAGAAGTCCAAGATAAGGAACGAGAAATCCTCGGCATTCTTTGTCACGAGTGTGGCCATGTTCGATTTACGAACATGAAAGCTGGAGCATCAGAGGTTATTACCAACTTCGAACATGCCATCGACAACGCTTTAGAAGATGTGCGGATAGAAAAGGCGATGTGTACTGAATATCTCGGTGCTGAAGCGCTTTTCAAAGCTGCACATCTTCCTACGGTGAAGGATTTGGCTAATGATCTACGCCTCAAAGGTATGCAACTCATTCCTCTCTTTCTTCTTGCTCATGCCGAGCAAGAAACCTTAGGGAGGGATTGGTTGAATCCTTTAAATGTTCAGCTAAGAAAGCGGATGGAGCGTTCATTCGGCTCAAAGCTAACTCAGGCATTGGCGCAATTGGCCTTAACGGTCGATAAAGCCAATAGCACTGAAGACGTTCAAACCATTCGCAAGAAAGTGATGGTCTTGCTCAAGCAAGCTAGCCAATCGCAGGAACCTAGTTCGGATAACCAATCGCAACCGTATTCACCTTCAGGTCAAGCGTCACAAGGAACCAATCAAACACCGAGTGAGAACTTGTCTAGAGAAGGAGTAACAAGCCAGACGCAAGAGAGAAGTCAAGGGTTGAACACATGTTCAAGCAACACAGAAAGTTCTGACAAAACTGGCAACAGTGAGTCAACAGGAACAGAGGTTGCCAACCCATTATCAGGCTTAGATGAACGACATCGTCAGAAAGTCGAAGCCCTCTTGCAAAACCTGGACGGGAAGATTAGGAATCCCATGGATCTTTCTGAGGCATTCGCTCAAATTGGGAAAAAGAGCTCTGGGATCAGCGTCGTCCCCAGAAATCTCATTGATCTCGATGGCAGCGTTCGTCCAATACGAGGTAGCTCACGAGAAGGACTGCGTCGTTTGGAGCAAGCAAGAGCAGACTCCGTCGCACTTCGACACGCTCTCAGTGGATTAGTTCAATCCTCCGTCAGACAAGGCGTACGGATGTGCGATCGAGGACGCAAGCTTGACTCATCGAAATTGTCCCGATTGATTGTAGGGAATGCACATGTATTTCGCTCAAAGACAGAACGAAATATGCCCAACACCGCAGTTCATCTACTGCTCGATATGAGCGGAAGCATGGGTAATGAAGATGGAGATCTTGCTGTCCGTACGGCATTGGGTCTGCTTTACGGTCTGCAGCAGATACGTGGCGTTAATCCCGCACTCACTGTTTTTCCTGGTGCGTCTTGTGGGAGATATACGTACGCAACTTGTGCAGTGCTTAAACACGGAGAACGTATTGAACGCGTGCCTCCAGGTCAAATTGGTGCAATCGCCAGTACTGGTGCAACCCCAATGATCGAAGCATTGCACATGGCTAGCGTTGCACTACAACAAACCAAGGAAAACAAGAAGGTGGTGATTGTCGTCACAGACGGGCATATCAATGCCGATGCCTGTCAAGGCATCGTCACACATCTTCGTCAATCAGGCATTGGCGTTTACGGAATCCAATTAGGAGAAGTGAACTCCTTGGCCGGACTGATTCCGGACAGCGCTGTGATTGGCAATCTAGCAGAGCTGAAGGGAATCCTCTTCGGTTTTGCCAAGCAATTCCTCTTAAATCGCTGATTTTGCGCATTGAAGAGGTTCATCAACCCCGACAGGGAATTTTCTCCCTGTTGGGGAGGTGTCTCTGTCATTTTTTAAGGATCTTGTGATGAACAATCGCAATTATCGTTATGACGTTCGATGCGTACATGCTTCAGCCAAAGGGCACTGGGATCTGATCTTTCAGAGCCTGGCTCCCGCTTTGCAAGAAGCAATGAAACGACCTGGAAAACACTGTCCATGCCCTGTACATGGTGGGAAAGATGCCTTCAGGCTTTTTCCCAACTATGCAGAAAATGGCGCATGTGTCTGTAATACCTGTGGTGGCAAACGAGATGGATTGGCAACGCTGTGTTGGGTGAATCACTGGGACTTCAAAACCGCTTTATCTAAAGTAGCAACAGTGCTCGGCATTCAACCGACAGGCAGAAAGCTCGTCGAACCAACTCACCATTCAGCGGCGTATGGTTGCTTTAGTAACCAGAAATTGCCTCTTGGACAAATCTATCAAGGAAAGCTTTTATCTATTCGGCAAGACTCTTATGAAGTGTGTCTAATGGACGAGCATTCTCAAGAACGTGTGACGCTACATGAGGAGGATTTGCAAAGAGGAATGGGAATAGCAAAATGCCAAGTGGGAGATCGAGTACGCCTTCGTCTTGAAACCCGGCAAGAGGTTAAAGACGTAGTTAAGTACGAAGACTGCAACTGTCGTGGTGCTTTGCGACGAACGTTTCATCGGAATATTTGGTCCGTTCAAAAGCTTTCTTCTCTAGAGGAAGAGGTTAAAAAACAAACTGAACAATCACGAGAAAACCGTCGTCGGGCCGAAGCAATTGAAAAAAACTGGAATCTAACCTCAGCATTCAGCTGGAAAAATCCGGAGATGAAACCAATGGCTCTTTACCTTAGGTCACGAGCACTTTTGGTGAGGAACCCGGAATTGATTTCGGATGTTCATTTCTACGGCAATGAATACTACGACAACTCACAGTGCTTCCCGGCAATGATTGCTGCAGTAAGGAATCTCAACGGAGGGCTTGTGACACTTCATAAGACCTACCTGAGTCCAGATGGGCATAAAGCAGATGTTTCAGCTCCTAAACGTTTGAGTCGTCTCCCTGATGACAGAACGATCAACGGGTGCACCATCCAATTGGGTAAACCTGATCAAGTATTAGCTGTAGCAGAAGGGCTGGAAACAGCTCTGTCGGTCGCTATAGCCACAGGTTTTCCTTGTTGGTCTTGTTTGAATGCCCATGGTCTGCAGACAGTGGAAATTCCAGCTTGTGTGCGAACGGTCTTTATCTTTGCCGATAAAGATCGTAGTCAAACAGGGCAGAAAGCTGCCAAGACCTTGCAGAACCGGTTGGCTCAGCAAGGTGTGCTCGCCTGCATCGTCAGCGTGGAGGATGAGATTCCAGAAAGTGCTAAAGGCATTGATTGGAATGATATTCTCCGCGACAAGGGACCGACAGCTTTCCCTGTCATGCGTCCAGTTCATTGATAGTAGAAGGAGCGATCATGAAGATCGAAAGCTTTCGACACAAAGGACTGAGAGCATTTGCAGAAACGGGCAGTTTGGCAGGTATTCTGCCTAGTCACGCTCATCGGCTGAAAGAGTGTCTGACTTTGTTGGACAATGCCAAGTCAATCGATGACTTAACACGTGAAGTACATCCCATGACAAGAGGATCCGCTTTAAGTGGTCTGTGGGCGATGAAAGTCTCTGCACAATGGCGTTTAGTTTTTCGGATGTTGACCGAAAACTCATGCTCTGATATGGATTATCAGAATTATCATTAGTAGATAGTGCTTCTTGATTCACATAAGTGAAAAAAGAAGCACTTTTTTTTCCAATAAACTTTCTCCATTGCTCTTGCTTCTTAAGGCAAGATAGAATGATCAGATTACTATCTACAATAAGTGATGACTCCACTTCGTCATGGATACCTTGTACGCCAGGAATAGTTATGTCTGATCTGCTAAAAATCCAAGAGGTTAATTTCGAAACCGCTCTGATAGAGCACTTACAAGATTTAGGGTATGAAACTCTTCTAGGATCTGATATTGAACGACAAAGTGAGGATTACCGCGATGTGTTCATTGTTGAGCGATTGGAACATGCGCTACGTCGTATAAATCCTGGAATTACTCCTAAAGCAGTTACTCTTGTTATACAAAAAATCAGTGAAACTTCTGGTTTGTTCGAGCTAGTTGAACGTAATCAAGTGTTCTTGAAATTTCTTCAACAGGGGGTTCGTATCTCTTTCTTTGATGGTAAAGAGCAGCGCAACGAGCTCTACAAGCTAATCGATGTCGAACATCCTGAACGTAATGATTTTTTAGCCGTTAATCAGTGGACCATTCATGAGATTGAAACGAAACGCCCTGATTTGGTGATATTCCTCAATGGAATGCCACTCGTCGTTTTTGAGCTGAAGTCACCGAGCCGTGAAGAAACCGACACGTCAGATGCCTATCTTCAGATTCGTAACTATCTTCAGGCGATTCCCAGTTTCTTTGTACCAAACGTCTTTTGCGTTTTAAGTGATCTTGCTGACACTCGTGTCGGTACGATTACCTCACCTGAAACACGTTTTGTGCAATGGAAAAGTGCTGATGGATCGTATGACAAGACGAAGTGGGCAGATTACCGTGTCATGCTCGATGGCATGTGTAAGAAAGAACGTTTGCTTGACATTATCCAAAATTTCACCTGCTTTAATGTCGGCGATCCTACCTTTAAAATTCTTGCTGGATACCACCAGTATTTTGCTGTCAAGAAGGCTGTAGATCGTGCCCTTGAGGCAACCAAAACTAATGGCAAGATTGGTGTTTTCTGGCACACACAGGGAAGTGGAAAATCACTTTCAATGGTCTTCTTTGTCCACCTGCTGTTGCAATATTTGAAGACTGCTACGATCATCGTCATTACTGACCGCAACGACCTTGATAGTCAACTTTTTGGGCAATTCTCTCGTTGTAGTCAATTCTTGATGCAGGAGCCACAACAAGCTAATTCAAGAGCTGACCTGGTTAAACTTTTGCGCGGTAGAGAAACTCGCGGAATTTTCTTTACGACGATGCAAAAATTTACAGAGGCTGGTGAACCCTTCTCTGATCGTCACGACATCATTGTTATGGCTGACGAAGCACATCGAAGTCAGTATGAAATCACTTTGCGGGAACGAAAGGATGGAAAGATATCGATGGGCTTAGCTGGTTTAGTACGCGAAGCCCTTCCCAATGCATCATTTATTGGTTTCACTGGTACGCCAATTTCAAACTCAGACAAAAATACACAAGAAATTTTCGGTACGTATATTGACGTCTATGACATGACACAAGCTGTCGAGGACGGAGCGACTTTACCTGTATATTACGAAAGTCGAGCTATGGCTTTAAAACTCGACGAGAATGTTTTGCAAGAGCTTGATCAGCTATTTGCCGTGGCTGAAGAAGAACATAATTCTGTAGCTATCACAAAAACGAAGCGCAATTTCGGTAGTCTAGATGCTGTATTAGGTACTCCAGAAACCATCCATTCTCTTTGTGGCGATATCATCCAACACTACGAAAATAATCGAGCCAAACTGTTAACTGGTAAGGCTATGATCGTAGCGTATAGCCGTAGTATTGCTATCAAAATGTACCACTGTATTCTGAGTATGCGTCCGGATTGGAAAGAGAAGATCGCAGTGGTTATGACAGGTAGTAATCAAGATCCTGAAGAATGGAAGTCCATTGTTGGAACTGATCAAACACGTGCCGATACGGGTAAAAATTTCAAAGATGACAAACATCCTCTAAAAATTGTCATTGTTGTGGATATGTGGCTTACGGGCTTTGATCTTCCGTCACTAGCAACGATGTACATCTTTAAGCCAATGCATGGGCACAATCTCATGCAGGCTATTGCTCGAGTAAACCGTGTCTACAAAGGTAAGGAAGGTGGGCTGATCGTTGACTATATCGGCATCGGCAATGCTTTAAGAACTGCCATGGCTGACTACACTGTTCGAGATCGTGGCAACTTTGGCAACATGGATGTCGCAGAAACTGCTTATCCACAGTTCCTGAATTACTTGAGTGTTCTTAAAGATCTACTCAAGGATCATTATCCTTCACCAAACGAGCTCTCACAGTATTCATCCAAACAAACCATGGACGCGATTCTAGAAAGTGCTGATTGGATCATGGATCCAGTTCGTGAGAAGCAAAGAGACGATTTCTCACGAGAAGCACTTTGCATGGATAAAGCAATGAGTCTTTGCAAGAGCCTTGTGAAGAAAGAAGAACAGTACCTTGCAGCTTTCTTCAGAGCTGTTCGTAGCATTGTTGTAAAACGTTTGGGACGAGGTAATGGTACTGCGCCAAAGATTTCTCTTGATGAGCTAAATCAACGAGTAGCATCGATTATGAGTGATAGCGTTCATAGTGAAGGCGTACTCAACCTCTTCGCTGAGAATGAAATTGAAATCTCTCTTTTTGATGAGGCCTTCTTGGAAGAAGTTCGACGGTTTAAGCACAAAAACCTGGCTGTAGATATGCTCAAACGCCTTTTAGAAGGTCAGGTGAAGTCTTATCAAAAGAAAAGTGTTGTTAAGGCAGAACTCTTTTCTGAAATGCTCCAAAAGACGATCAACGGATACCTTAATAGTCAAAAAACTAGCGCTGAAGTCATTGCAGAATTGATCGAAATGGCGAAAGAGATCATGAAAGAGCGAGACGAAGCGAAGGCAATGAATCTATCAGATGAAGAAATGGCGTTCTATGATGCCATTACTCAGCCGAGAGCCGTTAAAGACTTTTATCAAAATGATGAATTAGTTGCCTTAACTCGAGAGCTAGTTGGTACACTCCGTGCAAATCGCACGATTGACTGGCAAAGAAAAGAATCTGCTCGTGCCCAAATGCGTCGCATGATCAAACGACTTTTGAAACGTTACAAGTATCCGCCAGAAGAGGCTCCAGAAGCAACAGAAGTCATCATGAAGCAATGCGAACTTTGGACAGACAACGCACTTTAATGGATTTGGAAAATGGCACGCCCTAAAAAAAACGTAACCCAAGAAAACACAGCAACCATTGGTTTTGAAGAGCATTTGTGGACTGCTGCAGACAAATTGCGAGGCAATATGGATGCCTCTGAGTATAAGAGCGTCATTCTCGGTCTCATCTTTTTGAAGTATGTCTCTGACAAGTTCGATGAACGCTATAACGAGTTGGTGAATGAAGAAGAAGGCTTCGAAGAAGATAAAGATGAATACATCAGTGAAAACATCTTTTGGGTTCCTGTAGAAGCTCGCTGGACCAAGATTGCAGAAGCAAGTGGAACTGAAAGCATTGGTTTGGCTATTGACAAGGCTATGCGAGCAATTGAGGATGAGAACAAGAAACTCAAAGGTATTCTCCCCAAAAATTTTGCCCGACCTGAGCTAAATCAATTGCGTCTTGGTGAAATTGTCGATCTATTCAGCAACATTTCTATGGCTGAAAAAGGGGATACGCGAGACATTCTTGGACGTGCTTATGAATATTGTCTTTCTCACTTTGCCGCTAACGAAGGAAAAAATGCGGGGGAGTTCTATACACCTGCGTGTATCGTTAAAACACTTGTAGAAATCCTTGAGCCTACGAAAGGACGTGTATATGACCCATGCTGCGGTTCTGGTGGCATGTTTGTCCAGTCAGCACGATTTGTTGAAAGCCATGCAGGGAATCTTCAAGACATTTCCGTTTATGGTCAGGAGTCTAATCCTACGACTTGGAAAATGGCCACAATGAATCTCGCCATTCGTGGGATTGATGCAAATTTAGGTCCTAAGCCAGATGACACCTTCGCTAACGACCTCTTTACCACTCTGCGTTTTGACTACATCTTGGCGAATCCTCCTTTTAACGAAAAATCTCGGCTTCTTTCGGGTATAACTGCGCTAAAAGTTCAGCAAGTGTTTGAAATTCCATGAAAAAAATTAATTTCAACATTTGCTTTTTTTGTTTGAAAAGGGTATAATTTATACCTGTGTAATTCTCTTAATTTTGTTGTTATGGCTTTCGATCGCGCAAGCG
>CALEAW010000020.1 GCA_937943605.1 uncultured Sutterella sp.
TCTTGATTTTCGCGCCTTTCTAACATGTAACTAAATGTGTATAGGGAGCGTACTCATCAGACTCCATGCTTCACCTTGAAGAAAATCCCGCCGCTAGACCTGCAAAAAAACCCGCAAGCCCCCAGCCAAGGACTAAAAAGAAACAATCTAATTCCATCATTATCTCCTATTACCGAAACCACCGTCTTCCCGAGCAGTTTTTCTAGAATGACAACTGTGACACAACGGCTGCCAGTTGGACTCACTCCACATGAGCTCGTGGTCGCCCTTGTGCGGCTTGCTGTGGTCGACTTCTGTTGCCGGGGTCATGCGACCTTGCTTGTAACACTCAACACAATAAGGGTGTCGAGCTAAGAATCTCTTTGATACTTGACGCCACTTTGATGTGTAACCACGTTGTGAAGCAGAACCTCGCTTCGTATCAAAGAACCTGCGACGCTCTTTGTTCGCTTCAGCGTCTCTTCTCTTGCCTTGTTCAGCATGACGATCGCAGTACCTCTGACCGTACGGCACTGGAGCTTGACAGCCTGGGTACTTACAAAGTGAAAAGCAAGGCATTTAGATCTCCTTAGCTATTGTTGCTCAGGCTGTTGAACTGGTTTAGGTTCTTCTTTAGTGACAGCATCGTAAATAGCATTACCCGCCATAGACCCTGCGGTTGCGCCAAACATAGAACTCCAAAAGCCTCCGCCGGACGAGGTGGGAGCTGATTGATGCACTGTCTGATTGATCACGGTCGTGTTTTTCTTCACGATAGTCGTGCGCTTCGTAGGCTTAGGTGCATAGTGTTTCGTTGGAGCAGGACGTGATAAAGAACGCCCACCAAAACCACCACGCCCTCCTCGAGCTTCTGCTGCTGTAGAAACAAAAAAGGCGACCACAATGGCCGCCACAATAGCTTTCTTCATTCTTACCTCAAATAGAGAAGTGGCATACCCACTAGTAATGGATATGCCGCTTTCTTACCCCTTACAGAGCATCACAAAAATCTCTCTCGCTGACAATAACTATCTTTGCACCCTGTTTTCTCAGCTCTACAGCATGCTCAACTTTTCGACCATAGCACGCATAAGCCCAACAAGGATTTCCTGCTCCACCAACAACGAGATAGTCTGTCTTTTTAGAAACGGACGATTTAACAGAACCTCCAGCATTTGTTATCAGATCGCAAATTTCTGCACGACTACCATGCTTAAACTCACCAGTCACGCAAAATGTTTTTCCTTCGAATTCGATCTCTGGATCAACGGCGCAAATTCCATTAATAGAATATTTGCTCTTTAGCTCTAATAACTTTTCTTTCGACAGAGATGTAGAGTTGTTTACATCAACAAACTCTCCAAGAAAAAACATTATCTGCTCTCGTTCATCAGAAGAGATTTCACCGTCTTTGAAAGCATTCACTAGCAATGATGCAATCTCATCATAGGGATAGCTTCCAGACAAATACTCATGATCAAAAACCCAATCCCTAAGTGACTTCAACTCATCATCAGAAAGCGTTTGATCTGCCAAAATTCCATGGAAAATCCCATGAAGTTCTTGAATTCTGTCTTTGATAAGATCATCTAAATCTGTCCATTCAGACAACTTATCAGCGAGCCAAATCATGTCCTCGATCTCATCTAGATCGATCTTTCCGTCAGACAGATAACTTTCAAGGTGCTCAATCACTAAATCCCACGGATGATAACGAGCACAATCTCTGTTTTCTTCAATCCAAGCACGAATCTCGCTTTGCTCAGATTCATTCACAACACCATCAACGCAGACACCTCTAAGTAGTCCAGAAAGGCTTCTCAGAGACTTTTGCCTTATTCGCCTTCCGTTGTACTTAAAGAAATCTTTACTATCGTATGCTTGAATTTGTTCTTCTATCATCCAAAAACTCCGATTCAAATAATGGGATTTTGCTTCATTAAATGAATCATAAGCTTTATAGATCTAAGATAGCAACCTTATGTTGCGAACAGAAAAAAGGGAGTGAGCCTTACCAACCCACTCCCCTGAGGAGACCCTTAGAACCCGCTCTCGTCAAAAAACGACCCTAAGGTAGCGAAAAGACCCCGATCTATTCGCTGGTGCCGATGACACGAAAGAGGTGAAGCTTACTTTCGGCACCGGCGTCATCTCTCATTCACACTTGAGCGTTTCTCGCAGGTACGCGGAGGCCTGCGCGGAGCGCCCAAAGTGGCTGATTCACAGCTTCTGACTGATCGATGAAAGAAGTCTATACATAAAAAACACCAAAAAACGAAAAACGACCCTTAGGGTGTAGTTTTTTGCACTTTAAGCGTCATATAGGCGTCTTAGCATGTTCCCAAGTAGCCACTCGGCTCTAATCAGATCATCGGCAGCCTTGCGCTTTGATGTCCCTGCAGACCTACACAAACGCCCAAACGATGACCAGCGAGAATCACGCGACAGATAGAACGTTTTGATCAATCTTTTCTCAGCTGCGGGAAAGAGAGGAGACACTAGAGCGTGCTCAACTTTCTCAGCATCAAAAGGGTCAGTCGACGTTTTAGTCTTTTTGTCTGACTGAGCACCAGGTACACGATATGAGCCGTCATCGTCGTCATGTTCATACCAAACACCGAGATATTGCTCGACGGCAACAAAAGGAGGGGTTCCCCACGCAGACTGACCTCTTTGTCTTGGAGCATAAACACGCACCCAATTTTCAAGCCGTCTTACTGTCTGCCAGTCCCTCTCTATCGAATCCATCGCTTACACCTCCTATTACGCGACTGATCAAACCTCTTAAATCCTTTGCTCTAAAAACGAGATCACCGCTTTGCGCCTTCAAGGTTTCGTCTTCTTCTGAAATCACATATAGCTCCACCTCTAGGCGCGGCTTTTCTGCATAAGCTTTCAACCCAACAACGGCGACAATCTGTTTGTCATCTGTAAAACAAACTGGTTGAAGCCCGTCGAGCGCACTTTTGATCACATTGTCTATATCTGGCTTTGTCTCTTTCTGCACAAGCCCTGTGAGCGCTAGAGCTTTCTTCTTTTTCGACCACGACGACGGCACTTCAGAGAACGCAGTCACAACTGCAATCACTGGTGAGTCGCCACATCTCTCTTTTGCGAGCTTTCCGGCAAAGCGCAAAGCATCTTCATAAGCATGAGTTTTTCGAGGCGTGTAGATCGTGCCAGAACGCGAGCTGACACGAGGGCGCCCCTTTCCGATAGGTTCTCCCTCGATAACAATCACGACGTCACCTTACTTACTTTCGTGTGCATACAGTACGTCTTCGATCATGACCTTTCGGCGCACTTCACGATCGGGGCCATAGCGATTTGGCATAAGCCACACACCCTCAAAGCAACGCCATTGAGCGACCCACGTCATAGAGCTCCACTCATCGCCGTCGTAACACTTGATGTCGTACCTCTTACCGTCAACAAGCTTCTTTTCCTGATCTTTGTTAGTCATGAAAAACCTTTTTATAAAGAAAAATCAAAAGTAAAAGACAAATCCCAAGTTCAATTGCAGTTTTTACAAGAAAGACTTCAAGCATTTAAAGAAATGGATTTTTAGGTTTTGCCTTTCTTACGCGTTGTCGTGTCTTTGTTTTCATCACCTCGCCTGGCGGTATAGTCAACGCTCGCCAGTGACCCTCATACATCGAAAACCACTGCACACATTTGCGACCGTTCTTTTCACGTATCTCAACGCGCAAAAACTCACAGCCTGGCTCATGTGAGACTCGCAACTCCTGATCAGTAGGCATACGCTCAAGAAGTGCGACGATTTGCTGATTTGAAATCAAGCTACTTCCTCCTTCAATAAAAAATCCATTGCATGCGTTGGCGAAACGAAGCAAAAGCCGCCGAGACCTGCATCTCTCAGAATTCTTTTTATCGACGCAGCGCTTAGCTCTTTGAGTAGTTCATCGTTAATGCGTCCATCAAGCCTCTGCGCAATCAATTGAGCAATCTCAGCAGATAACTTGACCCTGCCTGACAAAATGCTTTTAAGCTGATGACTCGGCATACCAAGCATTTCTGCAAAAGCTATGTGATCCATCCCGGTCGCCCTTCTCGCTTCATGAAGAGCCAAACAAAAGGCATCACCCTTTTGAGAGAAACGTGGCTTCAATTGATCACCTCAGCAACGATATTGATCGTGATAATTAGTCCTGACACAATGGTTACGAACAAGACCGCACCAGCAAGGAATCCACAAAGACGTGCAAGTGTTCGCATACCTATGCTTGATAAGTTTTTGCTGGCATAAGTCAATCCAAATGACGTAGCAAAAGCTAGAAGCCCGAAGAAATACATTCCACAAAAGATGCTTTCGACTTTCGACATCAATAAGCCTCCACTCCTTGAGAACGACGCATCGAAACTTGATGGCAAACACGCTTGCATAACGACCGAATCTTGTCAGCCTGTGACGGCAGTGCTTTTGAGTTCCCCATCGATTGAAGCTTCTTCTTCGTAATCGCGGCATCAATTTCAGCCTGCATCACGCTTTGCAGTGTTTGCATCGGTATGTCACCTGGACCACGTCCGTAAACCTCTTTGCACTCTTTTTCGCTGATAAATCTGAGACCTCTAGACTGGACAATCGGCAACGCATTCAGCGCTTGGATAGCTACATCAGCCGCCTCAAGATCGTTAAAGCACTGCCAATGAAGTAGAGCAATCTTCCACGCTTCGTCCCACTGCTCTACCACACCTGTCACCACGTTCCAAAATTGCTTTGGTACGCCCGCATGAAAAGTGCATGTAGGCTCACCAGCTCGCACAACATCAGCACAGAACGGGCAACCTGTTGCAGGGCAACTCATCGATATGGGCGCCTGAGCTGTCGATTCTTCGATCTCTGCAGAACGCGTCTTTTGATCGTTAATTGCTTTTGAAAAAAATCCACCTGCCATCTCTTCACCTACTTCTGAATCCCTGTCGTCTGCATGAGGTCAATCATCAAACGTACTTACCTTCGATAACTTTGGTAAAATTGGACTCGTTCATAAGCCACTCCAAGTCGGCTTTGAACACTCTGCTATGGCCCTTTCCTGGTGACTTCAGACCCAACAGGAAGGGGCTTTCCTTTACGAGCTCAAAGTAGCCCTTAAAGAACTCAAGCCCTTCCTTTTGCTCAGAGACACCTTCGCTCACGCATACAGCACGCCAGCGAGCGTTAATCCAACCTCTACGCTTATTCGTCAATACAACGGTCTTTGGAAGCTCTGGCAAAACCTCGTGATAGAGCTCTACGATTCGTTCGTAGGGACACGGTTGAATACGTGAACCTTTTTCTTCTTTCGATTCAACGCGTGTTTCAGGTGCAGGGAGGTCGACAAAGTCGAACTCAGAGCCGACCTGATCGGCGATTAAGTCGTAGTCGTCTAACGGCTCAACTTTTTGCCCCTCATATACCTTCTTATTTCTATTCTCTATATCTCTATTCTCTATACTCTGGTCGACACTTGTCGCGACACTTGTCGCCCGCTTGTCGCCCTTTTGTCCTTCATCTGAAAGAGAAGCGTTTACAGACAACCTCTGTTTTTCTCTTTGTTGCTGTCTTTTCAGGGCACTTGCACTCTGAGAACCGATTAAAGTTTCAATTTGAGTGAGATAAATGGCGCCATTTTCGAGGATCTCGATCAGACCGCACATCTTCAGATTCACCATTGCACATTGCACAGTGTTGACATCAGTGCGAGTGAACTCAGCAAGTTTCGCCTCATCGTATGGCAACAGCATCGTGCCGACTCTACGAATCAAGACGCCATTTGTTTTCAGGGACTTAAGGCACAGCTTGAGGTAGAAAAGTACTTGTGCCGGTCCGTTCGGCTGCTCTTCTAACCAGTCAATCAAGTCAGAGTCAAAGAACTCTTCTTGAAGCTGTAGCCAGTAGAACTTTGAGTTGTCATAAGTAGCCATTAGCTTTCCTCTTTTGCGATCGGTTGACGAAGAACCGCCCAATCAACTTCAGGCCGGAGCTGTTCGCATCTGATCCTGCCGCCTGTTTCTCTTTCGATGATCGGACACCAATGATCAGGAATCGGTCGCCGTCCAGTAATTACGTGATTGATCATTCCTGGAGTCACACCGAGAACCTGAGCAGTTTTCTTTTGAGAGCCGAAAAAACTACAAACGGCTTGGAACGCTAGATTCTTCATAGTCGAGAATATATCACTGATACATCGTCATGGCAAATCAAAGATATACGCATTTTGTTTTATCATTGCTATATCTAATGGAGGTCGCTATGCTTACGCCCGATCAAGAGTCAGAATGCAGAAAGCTGAAAGCCCTTTTTATCCAAAAGAGTCCGATCTCTCAAAGAGAATTTGCGTCCAAGCATGGACTAGGGACTCCTGGCAACTTGAGCCAATATTTAAACGCTAGACGCCCTTTAAACTTGAATATCGCAGTTAAGATGTCAAAAGCACTTGGCATTGACATTGCTGAATTTTCTGTTCGACTTGCTAAAGAAGCCATTCAATTAGGGATCCCAACTGGCATAGACAATAACGTTTCTGTTCTACGTTCAAGTCAAAACAAAAAAATCCCCATCTTGTCTTATGTCCAGGCTGGCTTTCTAACTGGTCAAGGTCAAGTTATTGATAAGCTAAAGGCTATTGACGTAGGCGACTTCATCACTGGAGACGATGATTTGCCAGATGACGTATTTGCAATGATCATCGTCGGGCGCTCGATGCAACCCGACTTTATGGAGGGTGATACAGCGATTTTCGACCCATCATTACGCCCCCAACCTGGAGACTTTGTTGTCGCGATCCGAAATGATCCACATACCGGTGATCCTGAGGCAACATTCAAGAAATATCGTCCACGTGGATATGACCGTAATGGGAATGAGATCTTCGAATTAGTACCACTAAACGATGATTTCCCTACAATTTATAGTGAACAAACCCATTGCACTATTGTTGGAGTTCTTATTGAGCATAGACGCCAATACCGTCGACGCTAAAGACACCGTCATAACATAACAAGCCCTGACCTCAGGGCTTTTTTTTGTTCCTTGATATATATCAAAGATATACAAAGAAAATTGTCATTGCTATTGTAGATAGTGTCTATCTACGCTATATTCTCTTCATCATATGTATATCAATGACTTATTTATTCATTGAAGACAAAGGAAATAGCAAATGACCCCTGATCAAGAACAAAAGCTTTCTCACGCGATTACGGCGCTGTTCGAAGTCGCACAAGAACGTTTTGAAGAAGTCGTCACACAGACTGGCCTGAGTTCATCGAATAGACACGTCGTATTCGACATTGTGGCGGCTGACATTTTGACGGCAACATTCAAGACACTGCCAGAGCTCCAAAACAACGTTGGAAACATCGAAATTTTTGCGCGCAATGCTGCCGTTTTGGGTGCCTTCAAGTCATTCAAAAAGCACGATGCTCACGACTGTACAACGGACATCGAAGGTTGTTAAGGAGCGTCAAATGGCTTACATGCACATGCCTCAAGGACGAAGAATCAAACAGATCAATGGCGTTGGATACAACCTGATGTTCTTAGCACAGGCAAAGCACGGAAATAAGTACATCGTCGCCTATTCGTTCCACAGCTTCAACCCAGAAACCTTGGAAGACATAGAAATGTTCATCACTGACGGCGAAATAAAGTGCCCGATTGACTACTGCAACATTGAAATCTTTGCGGCCGTGATGAAAGACATTCGCAAGAACCACCCTGAGTGCGTCCAGTACGCCTGTATCAATTAAGAGGAACATCATGGAAGTTCTCAAACTCGATCTCTCTCGTTGTCAGAAGTTCCACGTCATCAAAAACGCTTCTGAGCATGCAATGACAGTCTCAAAGCTTCGCGACACGCTTGCAATGTATCCGCACCACATGGCAGTGATGGTCACAACCGGCAACGACATGGAGGCATATCCGCTCAACGGCCATTGCTTTGTAGAGGCCGTTGCTGACGGTGCTGAATTACCGCGTATTCACCCTTCTATGGCCGAGATGCTTCTCGTCGACGCCGAATATCTTGAATCTCCAATCACAGCTGAATATGTGGATGCAATGGCTCGCCAGTTCTGTGTTGAAGAGTTCATAGCGTGTGGTCGCTACTTCGCACCTAGCTCAGCAACGAACCTTTACGTTGGCGCCCTCAGCAGATTTGAAGGAACGACACCTGAACGACTCGCTGCTGACAAAGCGTTCTTGCAGTCATGTCGAAACGACCTGTGCATTGCGATCTCTGACGCAGTCAATCGCAAGTTCAACAAATTCACCCCTGCCTTTTAACAAATAGAGAGAGAAGCCATGAAGGAAATAATCAAGCGTTTCTGTTTCGCTGCTGATGATCAGGCTTATCGCCATGTCGATCAACTTGATGAAGCTGAAGTTCGCACAGGTGAACGGATCCTGTTCTGCACGATGCTCGCGTTTCCTGTTTGCGGCCTCGTCACTTTGTGGCTTCTCACCTAAGGAGTAACCGTGTCACGTTTCAGAACAATCAAGGACGAGTGGTGCCCTACCATCAAGATCAGAGGCGCCAGAACACAAGGAGAAAAGCTTTTAAGTCTTCAAGCAAAAGCCTCATCTGTCTCTTCAAAAGCTGAAGAAATCGCTAGTCGATTTGATGAGGCTTATCAGCACCTACTAGCAAAAGACATCAGTCTCGCTAAGTACACAGTCATGCTCTCAGATGCAGAAAAGCGCATCGAGTTGCTCAAAGACGATCTCGAAGAACTGACCTCTCTCTCGTCAGCTCTTCGTGCGCAAGTGTCACACGAAGCTACCACAGTAACCACACAAAAGAATAAGGTCAATAAATGACAGAGCAATCTTTTAAAGTCGTAAATCGAGTCGGTCTCACATGTCTGCAAGACGTCACCAGTGAGCTCATGCTCAAGGCTCTCACGAGTGTAGTGAGCGTTGACGAAAAGGGAAATGCATTCTTATCCGCATCGAAAGAAGACGTCACTGGCGAACACGTGCTCACAGTCCAGGTGATGCTTGCTCCTCGCGCATTTAAGCAAGAAGTAAAAGAAGAGCGCAAAGAAAAACGTGACCAAAACGTTTATGACCGCGTTGTCGACAAGCTCTTTGAAATCAGCGGCAAAAATGGACGCTTTCCGCTCTCTTTCTTTTTCGACTGTGAAGACATCAAACAAGAGTCTGTGAGACGTGCGATCTATCGTGCATTCAAGGGTGAAAACAATGCGACAACAAAAATTTCACCTGCATTCATCGGTTATTCAGACTGCATTATCAAACGAATGGGCAATCGTTTTCTTGCAGTTCAATTGACACTTGCACCGGAGGCTATTGATGAGCTTTTCTGATCTCGCCGCATTTGTCGTTCTCTTGTTCAACTGGGGAGTGATTTGGCTCTTGTGGGAAGTACTCACAACAGAGCGTCGCGTCTACAGTGAGCGTATTAATTCACTCGAAAGTTACGGAACGAATCTCAGACTTCGGATAGACGACCTGAAGGGAAAGATCGACATGATCGACAAAGATGTACGAACACTAAAGAACGAAGCAACAACTCCCCGTAAAGGCCAGCACTTCGAACTGCAAGGAAGATATGAAGAAGAAGTATCAGTTTAAAGACAAGGAGCTGAAGTCTACGCTCGACAGGATCAGCAACGGTGACTTCACAAAGAGTTTCGATATTGTCGTAAATGGCTGCACTGTTGATGACGACTGGGTTCAACTAGATGTCTGCTTTGGCAATGAAACACCATCTGGCGACGCGCGATTCCAAATATCAATTACTAGAAACGACATAGAACCTTATGACGGTTATCAGCCTGACGAATGGAACGATGCTAGATATGTCGTTCCGCCAGTTGGTGTGTGGATGATGTGTGAATTCGATGCTTCCGATGGTATCACGCACCGTTATGCAGCCATCTACGAATGCGATGAATTTGAAACCGAGCCTAGCTGGTCTGACACATTTGGAGATGCTGTCAGAGTAGACAGATTCCGCCCGTGGCTTTCGGAGGATGAGGAATGAAATACCGTTTAAAAGACAGTGAACTTCAAAAGAAACTTGACGAAATTAGTAACGGAGACTTCTCTAAGGCGCTGGATATCTCTGCTCAACGTTTGATTGACGTTTACCAACAAGACGGCCTTGATTTCAACCTCAACACAGATCGCGTGTTCGTTGAGTTCGGCAATAGCGTCAAAGTCTGCACACAGCAAAAGCAATTTAGAGCCTGTTTTGAACCAGGAACGATTGAAGCACGTCTGTACATGGGCGAGGAAGACGAAGAATGACAGACAACCAACTTTCAGACATCGAATATCTGCTCGCAATCCTTATGAGCGGAATCTACTTTTGCAGTGAAAGCAAGTGTACTGACGACTTGAATAAGCGGATTGGTTTCTTTACTGAAACAGCTCGTACTTTGCTCGATGACATTGATTCCATCCGTGATGGCAAAGAAGTCGATCTGTCTAAGTGGGACGAATTCAAAGACGTGAAAAAGTACTTAGTCGAAAAATTAGGAGGTAACCATGGGCTTTAGATACAGAAGCCGTCGACGTTGGAAGAAGCTTTGCAGACAAGTAGTCGACGCCAGTACTTACAGCCTCTTCGTAACCCGATATTTTGGACAAGACTTCGTCAACGAAGACGGTAGCCGAGAAGCTGTTTTAAGCAATGGTTTTGAGATGCTCTTCGTCGTCACGCTTACAGCTGAAGGAAAGATCTATCGAGAGTTCGCACCATCATGGCACTGGTACAACTCGCCAAAGTTCAAAGGGGACAACGATGAAGGCGACTTTTAAAGTTGGCAAGCCGACACAGTCAGGAAAGTATCTCGTACTGCTACAAACGTACGAGAAAGGGCTGCTTACCACGTATCACTTGTGCGATGTTGAGATGCACGATAGCGGCCATCTGTACGCAAACATGTATGACAACGAGAACAGAGTTGTCGTACGTAACTTGTCAAATCTATGCGTCGCTGCTTATCTGAAGCTTGACGATGATGCAGATGCGTTTCTTGACGGACTTATAGAAGACTCGAACATTGTTCGCCGTGACGAGTGCTTTCGCTATCGTCCAGGTGTCTGGTGTCGCTTTCCGAGCGCAGAGCCTCCAAAGAACGAACTTCTACGAATTGAAGTTCGATCTGAAAAAGGCGATCAAGCCGTTATCAGATATAGAACATGCGCGATGTGGACCGGTGAAAAGTTCATTGAGCGATCTGGTCTTTATGACAAAGAAGTTCACCTCATGAAGCATGACTACGTTAGATACCGTAAATGGAGGGACGAATGAGCTACATAAAAAAGGTCAAAGATCATCTAGGCAATACGTTCCTATATTTGACCGGAATTTTTCTTGGTATTTGCATTGCTTCAGCTTTGGATAGCTTTGCTTGGGCGATGGTTGCTTTAGTCGGCTATGTCTTGCTTGCTCCGATCATCAATCCTTTGATCGAAAAACTATTAATTCAGATACCCAAAATCATTCATGCAATTCGCTATCGACCAGAAACAATGGTGACTATTAGCGATGGAACCATCTCTATAAAGATTCCGTACAAATACCTTTCCGGAATGGACATAAAGGACGCACGACGAGTTTTACGAGCACAAGTGAAAGGGCAATTTTGTGATAAGCAATACATGAGGATGTGATGGAACAGTTTCGTTATCTTTGGCCAGAAACTCAACCTGCTGAGACTGGCGTTTACATGATGAATGTCGCGATCAAACGCAATAAGAAAATCAAGACCCCTCTGACGTGGAGCTTCTACGCCATCTGGACCGGTGACCACTGGCAAGACAAAGCTACTGGCGTCGATCTTGATCTTCGACGCTATCGAGTTACTTACTGGCGTGACACCCTGACGCCTTCGGAGGCATCTCATGACAAAACAGACTCTTGATGATGAACTGGCGAGCACGTTAGATAGCGCAACGATTCGCGCAAGGATCTTCGATCCAGCAACGCCTGACTACGCTTTCTTGACTTTAGAAGAAGTGCTTGCAGCTTTTGAGTGCACGTATAGAACACTGCGCAATTGGCAAAAACTCAAGGACTTTCCTTTGGCGGTATCATATCCAGGAGGCGATGGTTATCCGATCTTTATGATTCGACAGTTTTTAACAAAAAGAGCAAATATCGGGAAAAAACAGGAAATCTTATGACAATTCATTAGCACGTAAGTGTGGTAAAGAATGTGGTAAGAATTCAAACATTAATCAAGAACACCTGTGCGAGAAGATGGTTAGACTTCCCCCTTCTCCGCCAGTTTTCAAAAGGGAGAAAGCGGTTAACGTTTTCTCCCTTTTTCGAAAGCGGGTGTCGTATAACGGCTATTACCCTAGCCTTCCAAGCTAGAGACGAGGGTTCGACTCCCTTCACCCGCTCCAAATTCAAAAAAGGCGCTTCAATTTGAGGCGCCTTTTTGCTTTTGTGCTTTTATGCCGCTTGAACTTTTATTTTGCGGCCTGCTTTGCCAAATGGCGTTCCAGCCAGAAAAGCGCCACGATGGTTTTCACGTCAGTAATACGACCATCAGCACACATTTCTAGCGCCTCGTCCAACTTCACGCGCACAACTTCTAGATGCTCGCCTTCGTCTAGTTGCTGCTCACCCCAGGTCAGCCCTTCAGCCAAAAAGACCACAATACGTTCACTCGAATAACCAATAGCGTTATTGAGTTCGCCCAAACGCGTCCAACGGTCAGCACGAACTCCACACTCTTCGATCAGCTCACGCTGTGCGCACGTGATTTCTTCTTCACCTGGATCCAACTTACCAGCCGGAATCTCCCAAAAGGCACGACGTAACGGATGGCGCCACTGACGCTCTAAAAGAATCGTATTGTCGTCTCCTAAAGCGACCATGCCTGCCGCCCCACCATGACGCAAACAAAAGCGCTTGCTCGGGCGACCCCCAGGGATCAAGACATCTTCTTCGACGATCGAAATAAACTTACGATCCACCAAGATATTTTCTTTGACTGTGGTTTCAGTGAGTGGATCATTCTCGCGTGCCGCAAAAGGGACAGGCGACGTTAAAAGCGGAAAAGGACAAGCATTCATCATGAGCCTCGATTAACTAAGTTCTTCAAGTATAAACCTCGCTCATCACAAAGCATGTCTCTCAAAAAAGGACAGGATAAAATATCGATTCGTTTTTCTTTTTGCTTTCAATGTACGTCTGGTCGTGCCAGGCATTTGATCCATGCATGTTTTAGTTGTTGGCGCAGGTTTGACGGGTCTCCAGACAGCCTTTGCCTTATTAAATAAAGGTGCCGAGGTCACCCTCGTCGAAGCCGCGCGTGCACCTTGCCAAGGGGCGAGCTATTGCGCCACGGCCTGTGCGGGTAAACAAGTCCCCACACAAATCGCATCGTCAGCCACGTTAATGGCGCGCCTCAAAGCCAGGGCCTCTAATACCTCGAACCTCCAGTATGGTTCGGGTGCCTCTGTTCGTTACGCAGGCTTTATTTCGGCCATGAGTGCTGCGCGTGCGCCTGAAAAATATCAGAATCGCGAACAAACGCTCCAAGCCTTGGCCGAGCACAGTACGGCTTTGTTGCGTAGCGACGCAGATAAGCATGGCTTTGAATTGCAAGAAAGCGCTGGCACTCTCATCGTGCACGGCTCAAAAGCAACCGACAACACCACGCCATCTCTGGAGTGCTTTACAGCCATTGAACCGAGCCTTAATGAAGCGCAGGCCGTTGAAGGGGTCACCATTGAGCGCACGACGACGTGGTCCTCTAGCTTTTACGCGAAGCAACTGCGCGAACATCTCGTAGCGCGCAATGTACGCATTCTTTGCAACCACCGTGTGACGGGATTACTCACCGACAACGGTCAAATCAAGGGCGTTGAATGCACTACGCCCATCGAAGCGGATGCCGTCGTAATCACCGCTGGCCGTTCAGCGCCCGACATACTCCCTGCAGAGTGCTTTGGTAACGTGCCTTTGGCGCCCATCACCCGTGCCGTTTATAACGTCGACCTGATTGCCGACCACGGTCGTGTGCGCCATGCCGTTCAAAGTGAAGACGGACGCATGATCGTGCCTTTAGATAACTTTTTGCGACTGATCGGTCATTGGTATTTAGGAACGCCCGAGCACTGCAACATGGACGCCGAATACCAAGCTTTATGGGCTTTAGGGGTTAAATTACTTCCACAAGCGGCCAACTGGTCTCAAGGACGATACCTCAATAGTTGCGTGCTCTCTAGCCCTGACGGCCTACCGATTGTTGGCGCGTCGTCACGCCCAGGGCTCTACCTCAATATCGCTGGTGGTATTCATGGAGCAGACTTTGTGAGCGCCTATGCCGAGGCCACAGCAGATGCTGTGCTTGGGCTCGACAATCCCTTCCACGAAGCACTTCATTGGTCGCGTTTTGCCTCATGAGCAAGCTACTAAAACCCGCTTTACCTAGTGTTTCAAGCCTCATTCACACGTAAAAGTCGAAAAAAAGTACTTAGAACGGTAGAATACGTCTCACCATTTTCCTTTTGGACCTAAGGAAGCCCATTATGAGTCTCACAATCCTCCATCCAGACGAACTGGAGAATCTTGAAAAGCGTATGTCCAACTTGCTTGGAGCCGATACGTTGATGCGTCGCGCAGGTGCAGCGGCTGCTAATTTGATTATGTCCCGCCTTGAAGCCAGTGGCACAGAAAACCGTCGTGTAACGGTGCTCGTTGGTCCAGGCAATAACGGTGGCGATGCGCTCGCTTGTGCTTGTGAGCTTCGTGAAAAGGGTGCAACGGTTAACGTGGTACTCCCTGGCGGTCATCGTCCGACCTCGGCCTTGGCGCTTGCTCAGCTCGAACGCTGGCAGGCCATGGGTGGCACGACCGAAGATGATCCGTATATGACCGAAAAGGCAGATTGCGTCGTTGATGGTCTCTTTGGGATTGGTCTGACCAAGCCAATCACGGGAGACTACTTGGATGCTGTGCTCTGGTTTAACGAACGCCGAGCCCTCAAAGTGTCGCTCGACATTCCGTCGGGTCTCAACTACATGACCGGCCACTGGGTTGGCACCTATCCGGGTTGCAGCGCTGACATCACGATCACGTATCTCTGCACCAAGATCGGTCTTTATATGTGCGAAGGCATTGATGCCGCAGGCGAAGTTGTTCTTGATGAACTTGACGTGTCCGTGCCACTCTCTCCGATGTCCGTGACGGGCACCGATGAATTGAGTCACGTATTACGTCCTCGCACCAAAAATTCCCACAAGGGTGATTATGGTCGTCTCGTCGTGATCGGCGGCACCGACGGCATGATTGGTGCTTCAATGTTGGCCGCGCGCGCTGCTCTGATTGGTGGTGCTGGTCTTGTGACCCTTGAATGCCATGCCGAACACGCGCCACACGTTGACATGCTCTACCCAGAAATCATGTTCGCCACCCAGCCCGTCAACCTTGACGACTTTGATGTGGTGGTGCTCGGCTGTGGTTTAGGTCAGTCCCCTGAAGCCAAAGCACGCGTGATTGAAGTCTTGAAGTGCAATAAGCCTGTCATCATTGACGCGGATGCGCTTAATATCATCGCCGCTGACATCAAGCTTCAGGACATGGTCTTAGCCCGTCAGTCGCCAACGGTTTTGACGCCGCATCCTGGCGAAGCTGCACGTTTACTTCGTCGCGACACTGCTGGCGTGACCGTTGACCGCGTCTCTGCTTGCCGTGAACTCGCCGTTCAGACGGGTGCTATCGTGGTTCTTAAGGGAGCTGGTACTGTGATTTCGCTTCGTAGCTCTCGCACTTGGATTAACCCGACAGGTGGCCCCGCACTTGCAACAGCAGGTAGCGGTGACGTGCTCGCGGGTCTCATCGGCGCCATGTTTGCTCAAGGCTACGACATGGTCGAAAGCGTCCTTGCTGCCGTCTACTTCCATGGCTTGAGCGCCGAAGGTTACACCGCTGGCTTTACTGCTGGCGACATCGCTCCTAACGCTATGGCTCTGATTGCTGACGCTCGTGCTGAATACGAAGCCTAATTAACTTCTGAAGCATCCTCTAAACGCTCAACGCCCTCTCAACAATCATGAGAGGGCGTTTGCTTGTAAGCGACTTTAATCTTCTTTAAAGGCCGTCTCACGCCCAGTCCGTACCGTAGGTGCCAAGACCAACAATAAGAGACCGAGCGCCAACACCAAGAACCCGCACGAGATAGGACTTGTCACAAAAATCGTCATATCACCTCGAGAAAGCAGCAAGGCGCGTCGCAAGTTTTCTTCCATCATAGGCCCCAAAATGAAGCCCAAGATAAGCGGCGCACATTCGCAATCAAGCTTCATAAAGAGGTAGCCCAAAAGCCCAAAGCCAATCGTCATCCAAACATCAAAGACATTGTTATTGATCGAATACACACCGATACAACAGAAGGCCAAGATCGCTGGGTAAAGCCATCGATATGGAACCTTCAATAACTGCACCCAAACCCCTATCAAGGGGAGATTAAGCAAAATCAGAAAGAAGTTCCCAATCCACATCGAGACAATTAATCCCCAAAACAGGGCTGGATCGGTATTCATGACTTGGGGACCAGGCGTAATGTCATGAATCATCATGGCACCAATCATCAAGGCCATCACTGCGTTAGACGGAATCCCTAGCGTCAGCATCGGAATAAAACTCGTTTGTGCGCCAGCGTTATTCGCAGACTCAGGCCCCGCCACCCCTCGGATATTACCTTCTCCAAAGGGGGGATTTGCCTTTGTACCCGCGAGCTTTTTCTCAAGCGTGTAGGACGCAAACGATGAGAGTAAGGCACCGCCACCAGGCAAAATGCCCAAAAAGGAACCCAACAATGTACCTCGCGCAATGGGTCCCGCCGACACCTTGAGATCGTCTTTTGTAGGAAGAACCCCTTCAACTTTGATGCTCGCTACGCTACGGGTTGCACTGAGCTCAAGATTCTTCATGATTTCAGCAAAACCATAAATCCCCATCGAGAGCGCGACAAAGTCGATACCATCCATGAGTTCATCGACACCAAACGTAAAGCGAAGCGCACCTGAATTAATATCTGACCCAACAATCCCTAGCAAAAGCCCCACGAAAATCATCGCGATCGCCTTCAACAAAGAGCCGTTGGCTAACACCACTGCACCCACAAGACCCAAAACCATCAAACTAAAGTATTCAGCAGGGCCAAAATGAAAAGCGAGTTCAGTCAACGGTGGCGCAAAGGCTGCAATTAATAAGGTCGCAAAGGTGCCCGCAATAAAACTCCCTATCGCCGCAATACCTAACGCTGCCCCAGCACGCCCTTGACGCGCCATGCGGTGTCCATCTAAACACGTCACTACGGCAGCAGCCTCTCCAGGGATATTGACCAACACAGCCGTCGTTGAACCACCGTACTGCGCGCCATAATAAATACCGGCCAGCATAATGAGCGCCGAGGCGGGATCAAGCGCATAAGTAATCGGTAAGAGCATGGCCACCGTAGCCACAGGCCCCATGCCAGGCAAGACGCCAATCAAGGTTCCGACCGTGACACCAGCAAAACAGTAGAGCACGTTCTGAAGCGTCACCGCGCTCTCGAAGCCGAGCATCAAATTCGCTAATAAGTCCATCGTCAGCACCTCAAAGTAAGGTTGGCCAGACAGGCACCTGTAAACCAATGCCGTAACCAAAGACCACCCAGCAAAGGGTTGCTAAAAAGATCGTCAAAACGCCCACTTCTTTCCAACGTGCCCCGATCTTACCGACAGCCAAAGAGGACGTAACAACCAAAATGGCAATGGATGCCAAGAGCCCGAGCGTTAACAAACTCAAGGCAAAGAGCGCTACGCTACCGAGCACGAAAAGCAATACACCCCAGTGAACAGGTGCGATCCTTCCGTCTTTTGATACAACCGATCCCATGAGCGCACGAAGACTAATCACAGCGCCCAAAAAAGCCAAAATGACCCCCAATACCGTCGGAAAAAAGCTCGGCCCCATTCGTGAGAGGGTACCTAATTCGTTTTCTTGAGCCACTATTGCCGCCCCTATGCCCAACAGCATAAAGAGGACACCCGCCCAAAAATCCTTTTCGTTTTTGATTGTCATTATTCGATTCTGCCGCTTGCCTACGTAATTCAATCGTCGTGATGGTAGCACGGTCGAACGTGATGACGCCAAAAGGTCTTACCTCCATCAAGAAAGTAAGACCTTTGACGAGAACTCATTAATCGACGCGAGCACCAGAAGCTTTAACGAGGCTCGCGTACTTCGCACTTTCATCTGCCACCAATTGCGCGAAGGCTTCAGGCGTCGTTGGCGACGCGACACCACCGAGCTTTTCAAGACGTGCGACGACGTCTGGTTCGCGTAACGCAGCCGTCAACGCTTGATTCAGGTGTTGCACGACATCATCTGGCGTTTTAGAAGGAACAAAAAGGCCATACCAGGTCGAAATATCGAATTCTGGGACACCAGCTTCCTGCATTGTGGGTACATTGGGCAAAGCCTTTGCGCGGACATTTGTAGTGACCGCTAATGGCACCAACTTACCCGCTTGAATATTCGCTGTTGCGCTTGCCAAATTATCGAAAATCAAATCTGTCTGACCACCTAAGACAGAAAGTTGCGCCGGCGCTGCCCCTGCAAAGGGAACGTGCACCATATCAATGCCCGTCAAGCGCTTCACCCATTCGCCAGCCATATGACCCGCTGACCCGTTACCCCCCGACGCATAGTTGAGTTTGCCAGGATTGGCTTTGGCGTAAGCAATCAAATCTTGCACTGACTTAACACCCGTCTTCGAAACAAATTCAGGCGTAACCACCAAGACATTCGGGACATGAGCAATCAAAGTGACGGGCTTAAAATCTTTTTGCGCATCGTACGGCAAACGCTTATAGAGATGTGGATTAATCGCGTGTGTCGCCACAGCCCCAACAACCAGCGTATGACCATCGCCTTTTTGACGCTTGACATACCCCATCCCTACGCTACCACCAGCACCAGGACGGTTCTCTACAATCACGTTACCCAAAGCCCCAGTCACCGCTTCAGCGATCGTACGGGCAGACACGTCCAAAGGGCCTCCCGGCGGATAAGGCACCACAATTCGAATGGGGTTGCCGCCATCGCCTTTAGGCATAGGCATAGCCGCACCTGCGGTCATCGGAAAATAAGCGGCACTAGCCAGTGCCACCAAGCCGATGGCACTTATTAAAGTGCGACGTTGCATCATGAGAAAAACTCCTTTGAAAACAGAAAGGGCACGAAGGCTTCACCTTCGTTAGAGAACGCATGATTGACAGCTCAAAAAGCGCTACATCATTCATTAGAACATCCAAAAATTTGCTTGTCAAAACTAAGACATTTGTTTTAATGAGTCGCCAAATCAAGTGCGGGAGTAGTTAAATACTGTCTATTTAGGGTTTCTACCTTAAGGATTTGCGATAACATCTTGCCTCGTAAGGCATAGAATGACAAAACGCCTAACGCATCTGGTCGCGTTAGGTTCCTTTAGGAGGAATACATGCAACCCCTTCGTCCCTGGCCTTACGCCCGAGTAAGTGCCCATCGAGGTGCCGGTACGATGGCGCCAGAAAACACCTTGGAAGGCTTTCGTGCTGGACTTCATTTTGGCTTTCATGCCTTTGAAACCGATGCCATGCTTGCCAAAGATGGCGTCCCTGTTCTGATGCATGACGAACATTTCGGTCGTACGATTCACGATACGCGCTCGGTTCCTGAACTCACGAGTCAAGAAATTCGATGCCTTGATGCAGGCAGTTGGTTTGCCCCGCAATATACGGGCGTACCCCCAGCTGGCTTCGAACAAGCCGTACGCTGGTGCCGAGCCAATCACGTGTGGCTCAATATTGAAATCAAACCTGCCAAAGGCGCTGAACTCGAAACAGGCCGCACGGTGGGGCATCTGACGCAATCGCTTTATGCGGATATCGTGAAGCCTAATGGTGGTACGCAAGCAGGTATCGTCCCAGAGGTTCCGCTTTTTTCGTCCTTCAAGCCCGATGCCCTTCGCGGTGCTCTAGAAGTCGCCCCGGATATCCCTCGCGGTTTTCTGATTGACGTCATCCCAGATAACTGGCGCGAGATTCTCACTGAAATGCAGTGTGTGTCCTTACACTGCAACCATAAGCGTATTGATGAAGCGTTTGTTCGAGAAGTCAAAGCCCTGGGCTACTGGGTCTTCTGCTATACCGTCAACGATCCGCATCGCGCTCATGAACTCTTTAGTTGGGGTGTCGACGGATTCTGTACTGACCGTCTAGATATCGTTCATCCGTCTATATGAGTTAGTCGGCAGACAACACAAAAAAAGGGCTGTGCTCACCATCAGACATTTCTGACACTGAGCACAGCCCTTTCTTTAGATCGGATCAGTTATTCTTCAGGACGAATCACATGATGCTGCATGACATCCATGGGTATGCTTGGCGAGTGGTCTAATTCGACCGCAGACACAATGGCGCGCAAACCTTCCGGATCAAAAATACGAACGTGTTTTTGGTTCACTTCAATCAAACCGTCATGCGAGAAGCGAGAAAGCACACGGCTTACCGTTTCAAGCTTCAGACCAAGGTATGACCCGATTTCGGCACGCGTCATACGAAGGACAAATTCGCTACGAGAGTAGCCACGGTTTTCAAAGCGCTGAGAGAGTGCCAAAAGGAAAGCAGCTAAACGCTCTTCAGCGTGCATGGAACCCAATAAAAGCATGACACCATGCTGACGAACGATTTCTCGAGAAAGCATCTTCTGAAAATGCACACCCATCGTACGGATGCTCGTCGTAGCGTCTTCCATGCGTGAGAATGGAATAATGCACACTTCGGTATCTTCAAGTGCGATCACGTCACAAGAATAGACGCCACTTGAAATACCATCTAAACCGATCATTTCGCCAGCCATAAAAAAGTTGGTCACCTGCTCACGGCCGTCGCTACTCATCACAGTGCTTTTAAGAAACCCTAGACGAACAGCGTACAAATTATCGAAATAATCGCCGGCACGATAGAGTGCCTCTCCTCGGCGAATGCGGCGACGGGCTGTTACCAACTCTTCAACGCTTTCCATTTCTTTAAGCGTCAAACCTAGCGGCATACAGACTTCCCTAAGGTTGCAATTGGAGCAACCTATCCGCAATGTCGTAATGTTCATTGTGCCTCCTAAATCAGAAAGAACGTTGGTCTAGGTTCTTTCTTGGCATACTGTTTTTTTTATTAACCTCAGGTAAACGAGAACACAAGTCGACGGGGCAATAATATAGAAATAATCTGCCTTCGCTAGAATGCTGACATACATCCTGTAACACGGCCAGCGTGTTTTTCGTCGAAATGCTCCAAGCACCTTTGGCGTGAACGCTTGTTGATACAAGTCAACAAAGAGCGATCTATGGCTTCAATAATATCAGGAAGTTTAACCTAAGTCACAGACCAAGGAAAAAACCTCAGATGACGAACCCTGCAACTAGCGGCGTTGAGCTGCCTGAAATGGATCTTCTTCGTAAGTTCGACGTCCCAGCACCCCGTTATACGTCTTACCCGACGGCCGACCGCTTCAATGCCTCTTTTGGTGTTGAAGATTATCGCAAGGCCCTCGCAGGCCGAGCCGAGGCTAAAGACCCCGCCGACCTTTCTCTTTATGTTCACGTGCCTTTCTGCAACGACGTTTGCTTTTATTGCGGCTGCAATAAGATTGTGACGCGTGACCATTCCCGTAGTGCTGAGTACATTGAGATGATTGGCCGTGAAGCCGACCTCGTCAAAGAAAGCATCACGGGCACGACCGAATTACAGCAGTTGCACTTTGGCGGTGGTACGCCAACCTTCTTAACGAACGACGAACTCACCCACATGATGGACACACTGACGTCGCGCTTCCCGCTCGCTCAAGGTGGTGAATTCTCGATCGAAATTGACCCGCGTACGTGCGATGCAGACAAGGTGGCTCACCTCCACAAGTTGGGTCTCAACCGTATGTCGCTTGGCGTGCAGGACTTTAATCCAGACGTTCAGAAGGCCGTTAACCGTATTCAGCCCTTTGAGATGACCAAGGACACCATTGAAGCAGCCCGCGCCAATGGCTTTGAGTCCATCAACATGGACTTGATCTACGGTCTTCCGAAGCAAACACGTGCCACGTTCGAACACACGATCGATCAGGTGCTCGAACTCTCTCCAGACCGTATTGCCCTTTACCACTACGCACACCTTCCGAACCACTTCAAGGCTCAGCGTCGCATTCTCCCTGCTGATCTTCCGGACACGGTTGAAAAGGTCAACATCATGTTCGACGCCATCACCCGCTTGACGGCTAATGGCTATCGCTACATCGGTATGGATCACTTTGCGAAGGAAACGGACGAACTCTCGATCGCCCAGAAGGAAGGCACCTTGCAGCGTAATTTCCAGGGTTACTCCACGAAGGCCGAATGCGACATGGTTGCCTTAGGTGTTTCGAGTATCTCCAAGATTGGCAACGCCTACGCTTGCAATCCGCGCGAACTCGAAGACTACTACGCCGCCATTCGTGAAGGTCGTCTTGCCACCAACCGTGGCTACCTCTTGAATGAAGACGATGCGTTGCGTCGCTATGTGATCATGACGATTATGTGCAACTTCGAACTCAAAAAGCGCGATGTCGAAGAACGCTTTGGCATCAACTTCGACGAAACCTTTGCTTATGAGTTAGGCAAGATGAAGCCCTACGTCAAGCACGACCTCGTCGAACTCTATGACGACCGCTTGGTCGTGTCTGCTAAGGGCAAGATCTTCGTTCGTGCCGTCGCGATGCACTTTGACCGCTACTTGCGCGAATCTACCCGTGCCGGTGGTTACTCCCGCATTGCTTAATTGAGTTAATCGCTCAAAATCACGCCCGAGTCTCCATTTGTGATAGATTCGGGCGTTTTTTTATTCTCTAAAACCTCTCAATAAAGAGTCATAGAGGTAAAATGAAAGTTTTCGTGAGTTTTCTTGTTGGATGCCTTTGTCCGCAGGAAGCCTCCCTATGACAGAACATCGAGCTGACCTCCATTGCTCAGCGTACGACCGAGTGGCATCAGCCACCCACCATACGCCAACTCAGGTGTCGGTCGAGTCGAATTCAGGTGCGCGCATCTGCCGCACCCACTCTTTACTTATATAAATAGGAGATGGGTCTCCTGCGGATCGTCCGTTGAAGGAACCCCAAGACTTATGAAAGTTGCTGATATCCGTCGAACTTTTTTGAAGTTCTACGAAAGCAAGGGCCATACGATCGTCTCTTCGAGCCCGGTCATTCCGGCTCAGGATCCGACGTTGCTCTTCACCAACGCTGGGATGAACCAGTTTAAGGATGTTTTCCTTGGCTTTGACAAGCGTCCTTACTCCCGTGCCACCACGAGCCAGAAGTGCATTCGCGCTGGCGGTAAGCATAACGACCTTGATAACGTCGGTTACACCGCTCGCCACCACACGTTCTTCGAAATGCTCGGGAACTTCTCCTTCGGCGACTACTTCAAGCACGATGCCATCTTCTTTGCTTGGGAACTTTTGACGAAGTACTTCATGCTTCCAGCTGAAAAGCTGACCGTCACGGTCTATGCTGAAGACGACGAAGCCTATGACATTTGGCACAAAGAGGTCGGCGTGCCTGCTGAACGTATCATTCGTATCGGCGACAATAAGGGCGCTCGCTACATGTCCGACAACTTCTGGATGATGGGCGACACGGGTCCTTGCGGTCCTTGCTCCGAAATCTTCTATGACCATGGTGACAAGATCCAAGGCGGTCCTCCGGGAAGCCCTGATGAAGACGGTGACCGCTTCATCGAAATCTGGAACCTCGTCTTCATGCAGTTCAACCGTGACGAACGTGGTGTCATGCACAAGCTTCCGAAGCCCTCCGTTGACACGGGTATGGGTCTCGAACGTATCGCTGCTGTGCTTCAGGGTGTTCACAACAACTACGACATCGACCTCTTCCGTAACTTACTCGCTAACGTGAAGCGTGTGATCGAAGAAACGAGCGGTGCTGAAGTTGATGCCCAATCCCCGTCCTTGAAGGTGATTGCTGACCACATCCGTGCTTGCAGCTTCTCCATCGCTGACGGCATTGTGCCGGGTAACGAAGGTCGTGCCTACGTGCTTCGCCGCATCTGCCGTCGTGCTATCCGTCACGGCTACAAGCTCGGTGCTCGCAAGCCCTTCTTCTACAAGCTCGTTGACGCCGTCCGTGCTGAAATGGCTGAAGCCTATCCGGAACTCAACAATCCGCGCATCGAAAAGGTTATCGAAGAAGAAGAACGTCGCTTCTTCCTTACGCTCGCCAAGGGTATGGACATCCTTGATGCAGCTGTCGCTGAAACCAAGAATGGTCAACTCGATGGCGAAGTCGTCTTCAAGCTCCATGACACCTATGGCTTCCCGGCTGACTTGACGGCTGACGTTTGCCGCGAACGTGACCTCACAATCGACTTTGATGGCTTTGAAGCTGCCATGAATCGTCAGCGTGAAGCCGCTCGTGCCAACGCCAAGTTCAAGATGGCTGCCGGTCTCGAATATACAGGCGCCGATACAGAATTCACGGGTTACGAAACCCTCGTTGAAGATAACGCCAAGGTGCTCGCTGTCTATCGTGACGGCCAGGCTGTTGAGGCCGCTGAAGCCGGTGACGATTGCGTTGTTGTCTTTGACCGTACGCCTTTCTATGCTGAACAAGGTGGCCAGGTTGGCGACCGTGGTCAGTGCCGTAACGACTCTTCGATGCTCGCCGTGCTTGACACGTTCCGCGTCAAGGGTAAGGTGACGGGTCAGTCTTGCCACGTTGAAGAAGGTCGCGTTGCCGTAGGCGATACATTCCGTCTCACCGTTGACGAAGATCGTCGTCACGCAACCGAACGCAACCACTCTGCGACCCACCTTCTTCAGAAGGCACTTCGCAAAGTGCTCGGTACGCACGTTGAACAGAAGGGCTCTCTCGTTTCTCCGACCGAACTTCGCTTTGACTTCTCTCACAGCCAGGCGATGACGGCTGAAGAAATTGCTCAGGTTGAAGATCTCGTCAATGCTCAGATTCTTGGCAACACCGCCACGAAGGCTGAAGTGCTTCCGCTTGAAGAAGCGCGTAAGACAGGGGCCACCATGCTATTCGGTGAAAAGTATGGTGACGTCGTTCGCGTTGAAACGATCGGCAACTCGATCGAACTCTGCGGTGGTACGCACGTTGCTCGTACGGGTGACATCGGCTCCTTCAAGATTCTTGGTGAAGCTGGCGTTGCCGCTGGTATCCGTCGTATCGAAGCCGTGACTGGCATGAATGCCCTTCACGAAGCTCAGAAGAACGCTTCGCTCCTTGGCCAGGCTGCTTTACGCTTCAATGCCAAGACCTGCGAACTTCCGTCCAAGATTGACGACATGATGGCCAATGTGAAGGCGCTCGAAAAAGCGCTTGAACAGCTTAAGAGCCAGATGGCTAGCCGCGTGGGCGATACGCTCACCGAACAGGCCGTTGAAGTCAAGGGCGTGAAGGTCCTCGTTGCTCGTATCGACGGCGCTGATGCTAAGGCCCTCCGTGAAACGATGGACAAGGTCAAGGATAAGCTCGGTACGGCTGTTGCTGTGTTGGCTGCTGTCAATGCCGAAGGTCGCGTCCAGCTCGCCGCTGGTGTTACCCGCAACCTCACCGACCGTATCAAGGCTGGTGAACTCGTTAACAGCGTTGCTATCAAGCTCGGCGGTAAGGGTGGCGGCAAGCCAGATATGGCCATGGCTGGTGCTCAGAGTGCTGACGGTCTTGATGCCGCACTCGCTGAGGTCACCCAGTGGGTTGAAGCGAAGCTCTAATGCGCTATGACTGAAACGCTTCAAGTCACCGACCTTTGTCTGCCAGGGCTCAATTGTCCCATGCCAGTTCTGCGTGCCAAGAAGGCGCTTGCCAAACTCGAAGGCGGCGCCCTCTTGCGAGTCGTCAGCACCGATAAGCATAGTCTGGCTGACCTTGCAGAATTCTGCCGTCAGACCGGACACACCCTGGTTGAGCAGACGACTGACGAAGATAAAGGTGAATACACCACTTTGATTCGTCGCCGCGACGACTGATCTTTGATGAGTCCGCATAAAAGCCCAAGTAAACCAACTTGGGCTTTTATTTTGCCTTTAATTATTTACACTTTCGCAGTCGTTTTACTTACAGCAATTCACAAATATACCGTATATACGGTATTTTATGGATTTTATTTGCCAAAACTCACGAAAGAGCGTAATATTTCGATTCTACAGTTTTGACGCGGATGTAGCTCAGTTGGATAGAGTATCTGGCTACGAACCAGAGGGTCGTGGGT
>CALEAW010000021.1 GCA_937943605.1 uncultured Sutterella sp.
AAGGATCCAGGGGGAGCTTTTCATAGTTCCACAAAATCGATCACAATTTCGGAATCCCACGTCGAAGACGTTTGAAATGGCCGATTCAGGCATAAAAAAAGAGGCAGTTCAAACTGAACTACCTCTTTTCCTGGATTTGGTCGGGGCGGCGGGATTCGAACTCGCGACCCCTTGCACCCCATGCAAGTGCGCTACCAGGCTGCGCTACGCCCCGAAGGATTTGAAGTATATCCTAACCTTTGCAAAAAAGCAAGAGTACGTCTCAAAATAACTAAAATACGGTATTTAAATGAAACGCTTTTTCTTTGGCGGTCTTCCTGCTCGTTGATCGGACACACGACGATTGAGTGTGCCTGACGGTCGGAAGTTCACCACTCGGCGCTCCTCAATGACCACGACTGACCCTGTCTTCAGATTGCGACCTGGGCGTGCCGTCTTGTCTCGAACCGAAAAATTACCGAGGCCAGCCAACTTAACCGTATGACCTTCCTTGAGATGATTAATGATGAGCTCAAAGATTTGAGAGGCCAGACGCTTACCATTGCCGCGATCGATCTTGTACTTTTCATAAAGCACATCCGCGATAGCCGCTTTGTTTAAGCACCCAGAACAAACCTCTGTCGTCTCAGTACCCTCATCTAGATCAACGTCTCGGTCGTCAAACGCATCGAACTGGTCCGGCGCTTCGAAATGATTGATCATAGGCTTTAAACGGCCGACACCGATGCGTATCGGCCGTATTCTCAGTCGTTAATTAACCACGCAAACGGGCACCCGCACGTTCGAGCACTTCGACAAGCGCGCGCATCGTACCATCGGCTTCGAGGTCGCTCAAAGCTTCTTCGCCGAAGGTATTGAGTTCAACCGAGAAAGCCAAGGACTTTTCGTTCGCGCCATCTTCAGTCTTCGGACGGTAGAGGTCAAAGAGTTCAAAGCTCGTCAGCGCACCGAGGCGAGCGTCAGCAAGCTGACCTTCGCTCACGGCGTCAAAAAGCTTCTGTACTTCGAAATCAGCCGGTACCACAACAGCGATGTCGCGGCGCATCGGTTGGAACTTGCTCACAGGCGTGTACTTCGGCAAGCTCAACGTCAAAAGCGGATCCACTTCGACTTCAAAGACAATCGGCGCATGCGGCAGATCATAGTCATGAACAACCTTCGGATGCAGTTCGCCAATAAAGCCAACTCGCTTTTCACCAATGTAAATGGCGGCAGAGCGGCCGGGATGTAAGCCCGGGAATGTTTCCTTCACGAAGCGAGCCTTGAGCGGCGCAACGAGACGTTCAACGTCACCCTTGACGTCATAGAAGTCAACGCGACGCGCTTCAACCGACCACTGAGCATCGTTCGCCGTGCCATAAGCAAGACCAGCGATATGAGACGGTTGACGAACACCCTTCACAGACCAAGGGCCATCGAGGACAGCAGGATCAGGGAAGAAGACGCGCCCCAATTCAAAGACGCGAACGCGTTCAGCCTTGCGGTTAAGGTTGTACTTCAGGATGTCAACCAAGCCACCGATCAACTGCGTACGCATCACAGACAACTGAGAAGCGATCGGGTTCAAGAGGCGAATCGGCTCTTCGTTACCCGCAAAGTCCTTTTCCCAGGCTTCAGGCACAAAGGAGAAGTTGATCAATTCCTGGTAACCCAACACAGCCATTTCACGACGAAGAGCATGTGCATTGCGCGTCGCTTCCTTCGGACTCTTCATTGCGATGCGAGCCAATGGCGGGCGATCGGGCAACTTTTCGTAGCCGTACAAGCGGGCGACTTCTTCGATGAGGTCTTCTTCGATCTCAATGTCAAAGCGATGGGTCGGGGCCTGAACCGTGAAGGCTTCACCATCAAACGTGTATTCAAAACCCAAACGCGTAAAGGTGTTATGCATGGCTTCCACAGGAATATCCATACCCACCACCTTCAAGCAACGTGCCACACGCATCGTCACTGGCTTACGTTCAGGAAGATTCACGATCTGGTCGTCAACAGGACCCACGCGCGTAGCATCCGTGCCGCAGATCTCAAGGACGAGACGCGTGATGTATTCCATGTGTTCGGCATTGGTACCGAAGTCCACACCACGTTCAAAGCGATAAGCAGCGTCCGTCGAGAAATTCAAACGACGGCAACGACCCTGGATAGCCGTCTGATGCCAGAAAGCTGCTTCAATAAAGAGATCCGTCGTTTCTTCAGAAATCGAACTTTCTTCGCCACCCATGATGCCGGCGATGCAAGACGGCTTATCGCCATCACACACAACGCCATAGTACGGATCGAGATCTACCGTCGTTTCGTTTAAGAGCGTCAGCTTTTCGCCTTTTCGAGCCCAACGAACCGTCAAATGGTCAGCGGTCAACTTGGCCATGTCAAAGAAGTGCGTCGGACGACCCAGTTCAAGCATGACATAGTTGGAAATATCAACCAAAACAGAGATATGACGCAGACCAGCGCGTTCCAAACGGTCGCGCATCCACTGCGGTGTTTCAGCCTTAGCGTTCAAGCCGCGAATCACACGACCCGTGAAACGACCACAAAGGTCAGGCGCTTCAACCTTCACCGGCAAACGGCATTCGCACGTCGGTGCCACAGCGTCCATCGACGGCAACGTCAAAGGAGCACCCGTCACAGCATGCAAGTCACGTGCCACCCCCACCACAGAGAGCGCGTCACCGCGGTTCGGCGTCAACTTGATTTCGATACGGGCATCGTCAAGGTGAGCGTATTCGCGGATGGACATCCCAATGGGCGCATCATCCGGAAGAATCCAGATACCGTTATGGTCTTCGCTCGTACCCAATTCACGCGCCGAGCAAAGCATACCCATCGACACCACACCACGAAGCTTAGACTTCTTGATCTTGAAGTCACCCGGTAACACGGCACCAATCGTGGCGCAAGCCACCTTAATCCCAGCACGCACATTCGGCGCACCGCATACGATTTGAAGCACTTCACCTGTGCCAGCATTCACTTCGCAGACATGGAGGTGATCAGAATTTTCATGGTCGCGGCACGTCAACACTTCAGCCACCACGACGCCCGTAAAGGCAGGCGCCACAGACGTGACTTCTTCGACTTCGAGACCAGCCATCGTCAACGTTTCGGCGAGCTCATCGGTGCTCAGCTGCGGATTGACGTATTGGCGCAACCACTCTTCAGTAAACAGCATTTCAATATTCCTTCTTCGTTGAGCTCAGCATTAGTTGAACTGGCGCAAGAAGCGCAAGTCACCTTCGAAGAACAAGCGAAGGTCATCGATACCATAACGAAGCATCGTCAGACGTTCGAGACCAGAACCAAAGGCAAAACCAATGTTCTTTTCAGGATCGAGACCGTAATTACGGACAACATTCGGATGGACTTCGCCTGCACCCGAAATTTCGAGCCATTTGCCCTTACGCGGACCGCTCGTAAACATCATGTCCACTTCAACGGACGGTTCAGTAAACGGGAAGTAACTCGGACGGAAACGGACAACGAGATCATCCGTTTCAAAGAATCGACGCAAGAAGTCGCTATAAACACCCTTCAGGTCGGTGAAGCTTACATCGTCACCGATCCACAAGCCTTCGACCTGATGGAACATCGGGGAGTGCGTGGCGTCAGAGTCCACACGGTACGTACGACCCGGAGCGATGACCTTAATCGGTGCCTGATGCGTACGGGCATAGCGAACTTGCATCGGAGACGTATGCGGACGCAAAGGCAACGGACGACCTTCATCGTCGTTACGGTCGACATAGAACGTATCCTGCATGGAGCGTGCAGGATGATTAGGCGGATTGTTGAGCGCGGTAAAGCTAAACCAGTCGCTTTCAATTTCCGGACCGTCAGCCACTTCAAAGCCGATGGAGCGGAAAATTTCTTCGATGCGCATCCACGTACGCATCACGGGGTGAATACCCCCTTCGGTGCGAATGCGGCCCGGCAACGTCACGTCGATGGCTTCGCTTTCAAGCTTGGCTTGCATAGCAGCCTGAGCGAGCTGTTCACGACGGGCATTCAGCGCGGCTTCAATCGCACCCTTGGCCTTGTTAATTTCCTGACCGCGTGCGCGGCGTTCTTCAGGTGCGAGCGCACCGAGCTGCTTCATGAGCATGGTCACAGCACCGGTTTTGCCAATGTACTTCGCCTTGGCGTCTTCCAAGGCGGCAGGCTGTTGAGCCTGGGCAAAGTCCTGACGTGCGGACTCGATCAGTTCGGAAAGATCCTGCATATTCTCTATTCTCGACTTCTGCTTGATATGTTTCCCATAAACGCATAATGCCCCACAGGGTGTCTTATGCGCCTTGCCTGTAACTGGTGTACTTATTGCTAGGTGTCTCATTGAGCACCTAGGTACCTATTACGCAAAACGTTCGTTCGTCACAAGCGCTTTGCCTAAGAGGCACCTTTTTACCAGTGAAATAGGCATAAAGTCTTTATTTTACAGCGGTTTGCGATTTTCTTGGGCGTGTAAACCCTTGTCAAACCGTGCGATTCAACACGTTTTCCCCAATCAATAACAGCCGATAGTTAAAAAACCATCGGCTGTCATTCGATTCAAACTAACGGTTAGCGATCAATTAGGCGAAGAAACGCATGATCGTCATACCGATACAAGCCATAAAGACGCTATTAAACATCAACACAGGCCAGTACTTCTTAGGCACGTTAGCCACACCAAGCAAACGACCCATGTACTGAATCTGGGATGCCATCAAAATGAAAGCAGGAGACAAAATCGTGATTTCATGAGAACCAAGCACGCCGCTAGCAGCCAAAGAAGCAGCTACACCCACGCCAGCACCGCAAGAGAGCCACGTGGCCATCAACACGGTAATCGCTTCACCCGGCAAGTCGAAAATCCCCATCACGCCGCCACAGGTGCGACCAAGGAAGTCCATCACGCCAAAGAGCTGAAGCATGTAGGTAAGCACGAAGGCCATGAGCACGTTAGGCAAAAGGCTATAAAGACCAATGTCCAACCCTTTGCGCAGACCTACGATGAAAATATCAAACGGGTTCTTGGATGCGGATTCGGCATTCTTATGATTATTCATTTGCAAAGTCCTTCTTGTAAACGGTGTTGAGCAACGTGCGAATGAAAGCACCACCCACAAACTTCAAGACCAAAATCACCACCATCGGTACCCAAACCGGACACAAGAACAAGGAGAACATGGCAGACACGGTCGAATAGTAGTTACTGATACAACCAGCACCTGAATACTGCCAGGCAGCAATCGTAATCAAATTCTGCGTCGTAATACGCTTTTCATCATAAAGAGCTCGCGTCAAAGCAGCGCCACCGTCCGTACTCTGAAGGTCAGTGATCAAAGCCAAGCCGGTAAAACCAGGCACACCTAGAATTGGCTTCAAAAGGGGCGTCAAAAGCACTTGAGCAGCACGCAAGGCGCCGTAGTGAGAAAGCACTTCAATCAGCCCCATTGCAAGCATCACACCCGGAATAAGGGACAAGGAGAAGAGGAAGCCAGCGCGAGCACTGACACCACCGGCACCCTGGAAGTTGTTGGCGGACCCGGCGATCGTGCCAAACTTACCGATTAACGTCGTGTAGTCGAAAGCACCGAGCCACTTATAGGCATCGGGCATTTTGTAGAAAACCCCCGAGAAAAGCACGATGGCAAAGGCTAAAGCAATGTAAGCACCAATACCAACCTTCGGCGTTTCCTCGGAATTTGTTTGAGATTTAAGATCTGACATAAATCTTTCCTGTAGGATCGGGAGGTGAAAAGAAGGGACTTGTATCTCTGTATTTAGCGTGAGAATTCAAACAGATATAAACAGGTCGAAACACCCGTCAAAATGAGCGTAAAGGTAAGTATAGCTAACCATTACTAGTGTCACGAGACGCCTCAACGAGACGCTCCTCAAAATAGTCTATCTGTTTTAAACGATTTCACATCTTAAATAGACTGTTTAACAGTGCTTTTCAAGATTGACAACCCAAAGCAATTTGAGTGTCATTTCACAAAATAAGTGATTAGGATTAAGGGAAATTTCTAGTTACAAATTGGTACTGTGTAAAAAAAAGAGACCCTGTCAAATAACAGAGTCTCTCTTTTCGCATCAAAGCTTTCGGATAAAAGCCAATCGATCAAAAATCAACCGATCGTCCGAACATCGCTTTGATTAGGCACCCTTAACCTGGGCAACGAGGGAGGCAAAGCCTTCCTTGTCGAACACGGCCATGTCGGCGAGAACCTTACGGTCAAGACCGATACCAGCCTTCTTGAGGCCGTTCATGAACACGGAGTAGGTCATGCCATTAGCACGGGCACCAGCATTGATACGGGCGATCCACAAACGACGGAACGTACCCTTCTTATCGCGACGGTCACGGTAAGCATACTGACCAGCACGCATAACAGCCTGCTTAGCAACGCGATAGACGTTGTTACGGCGGAGGCTAAAACCCTTGGAAAGGGCAAAAATCTTCTTATGACGGGCACGAGCCGTCACACCACGCTTAACTCGGGGCATCTTATATCTCTCCTTTAATTAGGCGTAAGGCAGCATGCGACGCACGGATGCGATATCCGATTCATGGATATCAACCATACCGCGGAGGTGACGCTTGTTCTTCGTCGTACGCTTCGTAAGGATATGACGCTTCGTAGCGTGGGCACGCTTGATCGAGCCACTGGCGCGCGGCTTGAAACGCTTAGCAGCGGCGCGCTTTGTCTTCATCTTCGGCATTTGCCGTTACCTCTTTATTGTATGAACCATAGGCGCTCCGTCCGATGCGGCGGAAACTTTTTCTAGCCTAGGCCCACTTGTTATCCAAAATCGGACTGGTTTTTTAACCAGTCCGATTTCGGGAAAGACGTGATTCTACCTCAAATTTGAGGTTGTGTGTGAAAAAATCACTTTTTCTTTTTAGGAGCCAGCACCATGATCATCTGGCGACCTTCGAGCTTAGGCTGATGTTCAACCTGAGCAACGTCGGCAAGTTCCGTACGGATGCGATCCATCAGTTCCATCCCGAACTGCTGATGAGCCATTTCGCGACCACGATAACGGAGGGTCACCTTGGCCTTATCTCCATCAGACAGGAATCGCACCAAACTACGGAGCTTCGTCTGGAAGTCGTTTTCGTCCGTCACCGGGCGGAACTTCACTTCCTTGACCTGAATCACCTTCTGCTTGGCCTTGGCTTCCTGAGCCTTCTTCTGTTCCTGGTAGCGGAACTTGCCGTAGTCCATCAAGCGGCAGACTGGCGGCTGAGCATTCGGCGCAACCTCAACGAGGTCAACATCGTGTTCTTCAGCCATGCGAAGAGCCTCCGCGGTGCGGACAATCCCGATCTGGGCGCCATCGACGCCGGTCAGTCGGACCTCAGGAACTCGGATCTCACCATTGATCCGATGCTTGCGATCTTGTGCTATGACAATCTCCTAAAAAGTTAAAAGTTCCAGTTAGTGCTTAAAAGCCGAACGGGTCTGGTCTTCTTCGGTGATCATGGCGATGAAATCGTCAAGCTTGATCGAACCGAGATCCTTACCGCCGCGTGCACGAACTGCTACGCAACCAGTCTGCTTTTCCTTCTCGCCAACAACGAGAATGTACGGAATCTTTTGCAGACTCAATTCGCGGATTTTATAGTTAATCTTTTCGCTACGCAAATCAGATTGCACACGAATATGCGCTTCATGCAACTTGCGAGCAACTTCTTCGGCGTAATCCTTCTGAGCATCCGTAATGCAAGCCACGGCAGCTTGCACAGGAGCGAGCCACGTCGGGAAAGCACCAGCGTATTCTTCAATCAACATGCCGATCCAGCGTTCGAGAGAACCGAGGATGGCACGGTGAAGCATCACAGGCACCTTGCGCGTATTGTCTTCGGCGACATATTCAGCACCGAGACGGCCCGGCATCTGGAAGTCAACCTGGATCGTACCGCACTGCCAGGAGCGACCCAAGCAGTCCTTCAAATGATATTCGATCTTAGGACCGTAGAAGGCGCCTTCCCCTTCAAGAATTTCGTAATTGATGCCAAGCGCATCAAGGCTCTGCATCAATGCGCTTTCAGCCTTATCCCAAGCCGAATCTTCACCGATGCGCATTTCAGGACGGGTAGCGACCTTATAGGCAATTTCGTTAAAGCCAAAGTCCTTATAAACCTTCTGAACAAGGCGCGTATAAGCTTCGCATTCGGCAAGGATCTGATCTTCGGTACAGAAGATGTGACCGTCGTCCTGGGTAAAGCCGCGAACACGCATCATGCCGTGCAAGGAACCAGACGGTTCGTTACGGTGGCACTGACCGAATTCACCCACACGGAAAGGCAGGTCGCGGTAGCTACGCAAAGCATAGTTAAAGATCTGGATGTGACCCGGGCAGTTCATCGGCTTCAAGGCGTAGTAACGGTTTTCAGATTCCGTCGTGAACATGTTTTCACGATACTTAGCCCAGTGACCAGAACGTTCCCAAAGCGAACGATCAAGCAACTGTGGAGCCTTCACTTCACCGTAACCATTGTCCTGGTAAACACGGCGCATGTACTGTTCAACAACCTGCCACAAAGCCCAGCCCTTGGCGTGCCAGAAAATCATGCCCGGCGCTTCATCCTGGAGGTGGAAGAGATCAAGCTCACGACCCAAGCGACGATGGTCGCGCTTTTCCGCTTCTTCGAGCATCGTGAGGTAGGCCTTGAGTTCATCCTTCGTCGCCCAAGCCGTACCATAGATACGCTGAAGCATTTCGTTCTTGCTGTCGCCACGCCAGTAAGCACCAGCCACCTTCATCAAGCGGTGAACCTTCAAACGGCCCGTAGACGGGACGTGAGGACCGCGGCAAAGGTCAGTGAATTCGCCCTGACGATAAAGAGAAATTGTTTCGCCCTGAGGAATGGCCTCGATCAGCTCGGCCTTGTACTTTTCACCAAGGCCCAAGAAAAAGGCCACGGCGTCATCACGGGACATTTCGAGGCGTTCGACCTTAAGGTCACGCTTCACGATTTCGTCCATACGGTCTTCAATCGCCTTCAAATCTTCAGGCGTAAAGGGACGCGTGTAAGAGAAGTCGTAGTAGAAGCCGTTTTCAATAGCCGGCCCAATCGTCACCTGAGCTTCAGGGAAGAGTTCCTTCACAGCCTGAGCCATCAAGTGGGCGGTGGAGTGACGAATGATTTCAACCCCTTCAGGATCGCGGCCCGTAATAATGGCCACTGTAGCATCGTGATCCACAACGAAAGAAAGATCAACGAGTTCGCCGTCAACGCGACCAGCGAGAGCAGCCTTAGCAAGGCCAGCACCAATATCAGCAGCGACATCGGCAACAGTAACGGCACCAGAGAACTCGCGCTTGGAGCCATCAGGAAGGGTAATTGCAACCATGTTTAACCTCGATTTGTATAGGCGAAAAAAAAGTGCGGACATGAGCCGCACTTTCTTTGCCTCGGACAACTGGACAACGTTTCGCTCACGCCCTCTATTTTACAGAGAGGGTGTTGTTGTGCGAAAGCTTAGTAATAAGCACATTATCAACAGTTCCCAATAAAAATTCTGGTAGGCACGATTGGACTCGAACCAACGACCCCCACCATGTCAAGGTGATGCTCTAACCAACTGAGCTACGTGCCTGTGTGAGGCAAGAATTATGCCTGAGTTTTCAGGAAAGTCAATAGAGTTAAAATAGATTTTTTTGAAAATTTGCCAAAATCTTACGTTAACTCATTGATTTTTAAGCAAAAGATAGGCGATGAAAAATTTCACCGCCTACCGTATTCTTGGTATTAAATTTGTAACAGAATTAACTTCGCCGCGCTGAAAGCACCCCGGGCAACTCACGGATCGCATTAAGCGAAGCGCTCAAACTTTGCGCCGAACTAATTTCAACCGTGAAGCGCATATGTGCATCAGAACGAACTTTTTGAGAATTCATTCCAACGATACTTTGCTTAGCCTTCATAAAGACTTCAGAGATATCTCTCAATAACCCTGGTCGATCGGTCGCCACAACAAAGATTTCTGCAGGAAAGACGCTATCGCTACCCTGACCCCAGCTCACTTCAATCAAGCGACCATGGTCTTGCTCAGACATATTGCGAATATTCGGGCAGTCGGCACGATGAATGGTGACCCCACGACCACGCGTAACATAACCCACAATGTCATCAGGCGGCACGGGATGGCAACAGCGTGCTAGCTGCGTAAGGAGTGAATCCACCCCCACCACTAAGACGTCACTCTTTCCGGTCGGTTTACGCTGAGCGCGAACCTGGAATTCAGGTTCTTCAACCACAGGCTTAGGTGGCTGAACTGCCGTCGCAATAGCGGTCTGCGTGATTTCTTCTTTCGCGTAGGCCAAACAAAGTTCATCAACCCCTTCGCAACCTAAACGCTTCGCTAGGTCTTCAAGCTTCACTGCCGTCTTACCTAAACGGGCCAATTCCTTGTCGACCTTTTCTCGGCCCAAAGAAATCAGTTCAGCCGTATGTTGCGCGTTAAACCACTGACGAACCTTGTTACGGGTTCGCGGACTCATGGCATAACCAAATTCAGGCGACAACCAGTCGCGTGAGGGCTGCCCCACTTTACCCGCGATGATTTCGACGGTTTGTCCCGTTTCAATCTTCGTATTTAAGGGCACCAACAAACCATCGACTCTCGCCCCTTTTGTACGATGACCTAGTTGTGTATGTACCGCATAAGCAAAGTCCACGGGCGTAGCCCCACGTGGCAATTCAACCACACGACCTTGCGGCGTCAAAGCATAGACATGATCATCGAGCACCACCTCCCCCTCAGGCTGATGCTGATGTTGCATGTCGCTACCCCAAGCCAACAACTGACGTAGCCACGCCACACGCTGCTCTTCGGCACTTGTCGCACCGTTCGAGTTACCTGCCTCTTTGTAACGCCAGTGTGCCGCTACACCAAGTTCTGCAAACTCATGCATCGCCCGCGTACGAATCTGAATTTCAATCGGGCGCCCTGCCTGGTCAGTCACAACCGTATGTAAGGACTGATAGCCATTGGGCTTGGGCTTAGCGATATAGTCGTCGTACTCTTTACTGAGCACAGGGAAATTTTCGTGAACGATCGAAAGCACCTGATAGCAGTGTTCGACCGTGTCCACAATAATGCGAAGCGCACGAACGTCAAAGAGCTGATCAAAACGTAAATGCTTACGTTGCATCTTCTTCCAAATGGAATAGATGTGTTTAGGTCGCCCAGACACGTCGCTCGAAATACCGTTTTCTTTGAGTAGCTCACGAATGCGAAGGACGGCGCCACGCATAAATTCAATACGAGCCTCACGTGATTCATCGAGCTGGGTCGCAATATCGTGATATTCAGCAGGACGCGTAAAGCGAAGCGATAGATCTTCAAGCTCCCACTTTAACTGCCAAATCCCTAAACGATTGGCTAGTGGCGCATAAAGATCTAACGTTTCAGCACCGAAACGATCAGCACCTTCACGTTTAGACGAAGCAAACCAACGTAAGGTCTGCAAGCGGCTCGCCAATTTCAATAACACCACGCGTAAGTCTTGACACATGGACAAGAACATACGGCGCATTGCTTCAACTTGATGATGGGTATTTGCTTCTTCATTTTCTGAGCGTGCACGTCGAGAGAGTTCATTCACTTTGCCTAGTTCCTGAACCAACCCATTCACAGCAGGCCCAAAACTCTTTTCAATCCACTCACTAGAATTTTGAATAACCGCCGGCACACAGAACAAATAAGCGGCCGCGATCAAATCTGGGTCATCTCGTACTTCTCTGAGAATACTTGCCAAACCGTCCGCGTGGGTAAGTACGTTTTCCCCCGTCGGAAGCGTGAGATCCCGGTACAACGGCTCAACCATGCTTCTCGCTAACGCAACGTCGACAACTTGAGACGTATCAACCATTAGTTGCTTCTCCTCCGAGCGTTCCGACCGTCGGTCCAAGTACGGCGAAACGTTTTATCTGTCATCAGGCGTGAACGGGAATGCGCTCACGCCTTAACTCTCATTGTAGAGGATTACACAAAATCGACGTTCAGTCGAAATCAAAGGTCACATGAAATTCGGCCGAAACATGCTTCACACCATCAGGCCCTAACGCCTGTGTCACACCCGCACCAAATCGACCATCGGCTAACTTTCCTGAAAGAAGTAACGAAGCGTAAGCTTCCCCTCTGGCCAAATCATCGGTCGTCACTGACGACGATACACCCCCAACGGTCATGGTTTGCTTGACTTCAGTATCGCCCATGCGCAAACGAAGTCCGGTGTCAAAATTCAACTTAATATAGCTTTTAGGCGTCGGATGCCAAAGCCCCGAGACATCAGCCCCCAAATGTCCAGTCCACACTAGTCGTTTCTCTTCTTCGAGTTTCCAAACCTCTTGAGAGTTAATACCCAACCCATAGCGAACTGGCAAAAAGTAAGTCATATAACCGCCCGCCGTCAATCCTGTGTCGACCCACTCGCCTTCACTGACAAAGCTTGACATCATGCCAAGCGATACAGATTGGCGTTGGATTTTTTCGGCACCAATCACTTCTTCGGAAATCCCCAAAATTCGCGTTTTATCATTCGCAGCAGCATAACTCAGGTGCCCCGTCAAATACCCCCAGTCATACCTTTGCCCTGCATAAAAAGACGTCGTCAAAATGGTGGAAGTGCCCTCGATCATGTCACCTTTTCGGAAATTTTGATTATCGATCGTGACGTCGGCGTCATCATAAGCGACACGCATACCCACAAAGCGATTCAGGTATCGACCGTTCAAACCAACAGCAATCCCATTCGACTCACGTTCGTATTTGAGCCCATCCAACTCATTCGACACATTGAGACCGATCGCCTGACCTTCCGAGCGAGACGTCAATATTTCTACGTCGAGCGGTAGCATCGTTTCATAACGACGCGCTGCGTGTACCCCTGTCTGAATCACTCGTTGGGTTTGACGATCCATCTCAGTCGTCGTTCCCATAGCCTTTTGCATCAAGTTAAGTGTCGCAGCATGCTGCGCAAAGTCATCAAGCAGAATCCATTGCTTGTAATAGTTTTGTAGGCTTGATGGCGCCGTGCCAGCCGATAGTTCCTTAAAAAGCTCATTGATACTTTCAGCAAAATATCCTGTTGGCTTCCAGATCTTTTCTGACATTTGCCAGCCGCCATCGACTTTCGTGAAACTCACCTCGAACACCTGTTCATTCTTGAACACAAACGTCGAACAATTTTCAAGCCCTTCAATCTTTGCATTCGGGCCAGCCTCAATAAAAGTATCAGGATTGAGTGTAGTGTCTTTGGCTGTGAGTTCGGTGAGCGGGTTCATGATCACAATGACCGAGCCTTGCTCGAAGTACGCACTCGCCCCATCTTCGACATGGAGTCCATCAACTTCTTGCTTCTGTAAACCATCAAAGAGCAACGCGGAATCTGCCCCCATATACAGATTCCATCCATTTTTCTGCGCTTCAGCTAATGTGCCGCCCACCGCGATAAAAGTATCTTTTTGAATATCCAAACCATCGGTGACATACAAAAAGCTCGTCTTAGGACGATTAAGCTCATCAAGAATAGTGTTCGCAATATTCAGTGCACCTTGACTTGACAGCATCAACTTGGTTAGTTGGTCACCCTCTCCTGGCTCGTCGGGTTGCTGATTAAATAAGAAGGCACTCGACCCCTTAGTCAACTCCAAGTTGACTTTTCGGCGATCACCGTCGGCATCATTCGTGAACATAGCCACGCCAACACCATGCCGCAAATTGGAAATTTCTGCAACATCAATGCCATGAACTCGGATCGTTAAAGGATTATCCGTAGAAAATAAATTCTGTATATATAAGACGTTGCGTAGCCATTTTTTCTCAACTAGACCAGTATAGTTCGTTTCTTTACTAACAAGATCGATCACCTCGACCTCTTCATTAAAGTTCTCAATGAGCCCTGAGCCTCCATTCAAATCTACCTTCCAACTCGGAGAGGACCAATCGTCTGGAACGTCGAATATCAAGCGTTTATCGTCACTTTCATCGGATACACTATAATGATCATTCGCAAACGTTGGACCAGAGATAGCAAGCGTGCTGAGGGTTGTAGCTAGCGTAAGCGTGAAGGTTAAATCAGACATAGATAGTCCCATATAATTAAATAAGGGACGTATCATAACTAGGGTTTACTTCCATGCACGTTATTGTTGGTACACTTTCAACAACAATGCAACAAGAATCGTTTTTGTCATACCTGAGAAAACAACTTCATATATACTTTGGTGTTTTTGCATAAAAAAAGCACCAAGAGCAACAATGTCTCTCAGTGCTTTCTTTTTTTCTAGGATTCGCTAGGATTAGTTCTTCAGCGAATGTATCGGTGCAGGAATACGACCACCGAGCTTCACGAAGCCTGACGCATCGCCACCAGGTACTCGAATAATAGCAGCCTCACCCAAGAGGCCACCAAAGACCGCCTTATCACCCACACCCTTTCCAGGCACAGGAATAATGCGAACCGCCGTCGTCTTCGCATTGATCATACCAATCGCCATTTCATCCGCGATCATGCCCGAAATCGTCGCTGCAGACGTATCGCCAGGAATGGCAATCATATCGAGTCCCACCGAGCACACACTTGTCATCGCTTCGAGTTTTTCAAGCGTGAGTGCGCCACTACGGGCAGCTGCTTCAATCGCACTATCTTCAGAAACAGGAATAAAGGCACCAGAAAGACCACCCACGTGAGACGAGGCAAAGACGCCCCCCTTTTTCACCGCATCGTTCAACATGGCAAGAATTGCCGTCGTACCTGGTGCACCAATCGACGAGAGCCCCATCGTTTGGAAGATTTCACCCACGCTATCCCCCACCGCCGGGGTCGGCGCTAACGAAAGGTCAGCCACACCAAACGGAAGATTCAAGCGCTTTGCGACCTCATTTCCGATGATTTCGCCCACACGCGTTACCTTGTACGCCGTGTGTTTAATGACTTCTGCAGCGTCCGTAATCGTCAGGTAGTCACCCTTGGCATCAAAAGCACGATCCAAAGCCTTCTTGACGACACCTGGACCAGACACCCCCACATTAATGACAACATCAGGCTCACCAACCCCTAAATAGGCACCAGCCATGAACGGGACATCTTGTGGAATATTGCAAAAGACCACTAACTTTGCACAACCAATCGCATCGCGCTCGGCAGTTGCTTGCGCCACATCGAGAATGCGTTCCCCCATGAGTTTCACGGCATCCATATTGATACCCGCTTTGGTCGAACCCACATTAATCGACGAGCAAATACGATCCGTCGTCGCCAAAGCTTCTGGGAGCGCATCAATCAAATGACGCTCGCCGGGCGTCATACCTTTTTCGACCAAGGCACCAAAGCCACCAATAAAGTCCACGCCAACGTCTTTGGCGCATTCATCGAGGACGCGACAAGCGTCCACCATTTGGTCACGGTTAAAAGCGGCACACACCGTCCCGATAGGGCTCACCGAAATACGCTTATTGACAACAGGAATCCCATAGCGATCCCCGACGATGTCACAAGTTTCAACGAGTTTTTCTGCGTTACGCAGAATCTTGCTACGCACCTTATAAGCGAACGTATCAAAATCGTGACTCGCACAATCAAATAAATTGATGCCCATCGTCACCGTGCGCACGTCCAGGTGCTCACTACGCAACATATTGAGAGTAGAGAGTACTTCGCGATCAGTCAACATGATCTAGGTTCCTTACGTTATTAGTCCACACGTACGCGGTGAATCGCTTCAAAAATCGCCGCATGTTGCATATTCATGCGTAAGCCCATCGCTTTCGCGCGTTCCCCCATCACACGATGTAATGCGCGAGTGTCTACCGAATTCGGCACAACGACCTCAAAGACCTGAAGACTTTGATCGTTTTCAATGCGGAAAGCCTTCAAACTTTCGACGTTGATCGACTGCTCAGCACAAATTCGGGCAAAAGTCCCAATGATGTCATTACGGTCAGGTCCCCAGACACTGATCACAAAAGGCTCGCCTTCAATGACTTGGGACGCCTTAGGTGCTTCATAGTCACGAATCGAGACGCTTAAATGAAATTTCTTGGCCTGAAATGCCGTACGAAGCTCCAAAACGACATGGTCGTTATCGAGAGTTTCGGGCTTATTGACGAGATAGATGGAAGTGAACTGATGGCGAAGCGTCGTTTGGGTCATCTGCTCAATATTGCAGTCGAGACGCGTTAAGGTCTCAGCCGTTGCCGCCACGACACCCGGCTGATCTAGGCCGATCACGGCCACCAGAATGTCTTTTGTCGTCATAGTGTATGCCTCAAGATAAACGTTTGAAGGCGTCTTCAATGAAGAAGACCTATCCTTTCAGCAAAATCTCGCCTGGAACCCTCGCCTCTGAGAGGAAAGGCGGGGAAGCGTTATTTTCTCCTAGAAGTATAATTGAGTGTAATGCA
>CALEAW010000022.1 GCA_937943605.1 uncultured Sutterella sp.
AAAAAGGGGGTGTTGCAAAGTTCAGGAGAACCTGACTTTTGCAACACCCCCTTTTATTTTTAGATCGTCCCGTTAGTCTCGTTCGTTCCAATCTTCTTCATCAGCCTCTTCTTCATCATCACCAAAGAGGATGTTATCTAAGGCTTGATGGTCTTCGAGACTGAGACCATTCTTTTGGTCTTGCCCCAACGAATTCGAAGAATTCACCGTCAAGAGCGGTCGACGTTCAGACGAGAAAGTTACTTTGACGATGGCATTCGATGCATCTTCATAACCAGGAATATCGTTGGCTAAACGACCTTCCCCAGTCAGGCGATCCGCCGTTTCAGTACGGAAAGCCTCAAGATAGGCATCATGAAGCGCCTTGTCGACTTCGATCCAACAGCCCCATGTGAAGCTACCGTTTTCTTCATAGGCAAGCGGCACTTCGACCACACCGAACACATAAAAGCGCCCATCCATCGACGCGAAATCGTCCGTATGAATTGCGCCACGGCGATAACGCTCTAACGCATCAAGCATCCAAATGTCATCAGGTAACTTCATCTGAATGTCGCGACAAAGTTCATTGAGTTCGGTCATTGTGATTACCTCAAAAGCGACACTAGACTGCCGCCCCATGCGGCAGTCCTTTGTCTACGTTTAGATTGTATTAGGATTCAGCAACGTCGAATACCACGGCATCTTTACCCTCAGCATCTTTACGGATATCGAAGGTAACAACACCACCCTTCATAAGACGACCAAAGAGCAACTCATCGGCCAACGGACGACGTACCTTATCAGCGATCAAGCGTCGCATTGGACGAGCACCCATATGTGGATCGTACCCATGCTGAGCTAGCCATTCCTTAAAAGCAAGCGTGTATGTCGGTGTCACATCGCGAGCAGCTAATTGCGTCGTGAGTTCAGCCAAGAACTTATCGACCACACGGCTTACAGACTCGCGTGACAACGGCGCAAAACGCACGATCGCATCTAAACGATTACGGAATTCGGGCGTAAAGGCTTTCTTCAGCGCTTCGCCTTCATCGCCAACAGAGCCACCTTCAAAACCAATCGACGTACGTTCAATGTCGCGTGCCCCCACGTTACTCGTCATGATAATGACCGTATTGCGGAAATCCGCTTCGCGTCCTGAAGCATCCGTGAGTTTGCCGTGATCCATCACCTGCAAAAGCAGATTAAAGAGTGACGGATGTGCTTTTTCCATTTCGTCCAAAAGCACCACGCTATAAGGATGCTTCGTGACTTGTTCTGTCAAAAGACCGCCTTCACCATAGCCCACATACCCAGGAGGCGAACCAATCAAACGACTCACCGTATGAGACTCAGCATACTCAGACATATCAAAGCGAAGCAAAGGAATACCCATTCCCTTCGCTAATTGACGCGCGAGTTCGGTCTTACCCACGCCGGTCGGCCCAGTAAAGAGGAACGAACCCACTGGACGTTCTGCACTACCTAAGCCTGAGCGAGACATACGAATCGCCGACACCACAGCATCGACCGCCTCATCCTGACCATAAACCGTTTGACGAACCGTTTTATCAAGATCAGCCAATTCTCCGTCTTCTCGCGTTTCGACCTGATCCACAGGAATACGCGCAATACGAGCGACAAGTTCAGGCAGTTTGTCAGACGTCACCTCAATGACCGTTTCGTCCTCAGGTGCACGCTGAAGTTTCGCCGCCCCGGCTAGTTCATCGATTAAATCGATGGCTTTATCTGGGAATGTTCGATCCGTAATCCAACGATCTGCCAAGGCAACCGCACGCGGCACCACATCCTCAGCGTAACGAACACCGTGGAAAGCTTCAAACTTAGGCACAAGCCCTGTGATAATGCGCTCTGCCTCAGTCTTGGTAACAGGCTTTAATTCAACAGCCTGCAAGCGACGTGTCATAGTTTCATCTTTGCTAAACGTCTGGCGCCACGCACGGAATGTGGTTGTCGCAATCAAACGCAAACGATCGTCGCTCACTAACTGCCCTAAGGCGTTGTATTCCTCTTGCGAATTTCCATCCGTTCCACTAATCAACATATGTAAATTGTCGATAAAAAGGACAGCGTTTGGAATCTTCTTTAAGACCGTTGCAATCTCGTTCAACTTTTCAGCAAAAGCCCCCTTATAGCGGCTAATGAGCGAAGAGGCGTTCAATGCATACAGACGAACTTCTCGAAGCGCAGGTGGCACTTCACCACGCACAATGCGTAAGGCCAAACCTTCCACCAAAGCCGTCTTACCTGACCCAGACTCACCTAAAATCAAAGGCTTATTCTTTCGGCGGCAGCATAAGATTTCGCAAATACGCGTCACCTCATCATCACGGCCAATCAACGGATCGATTTGCCCTTCTTCAGCTTCTGCACTTAAGTTTCGTGTACAACTGCGTAAGAATTTTTCTTCGCGACTTAAAGCCGGCTTCTTGGGCGCTTTGTCGTTTGCGCGATCTTCAGAATCGCCTGTAGGCTCATCATCCTTATCATCGTCAATTTGATCGTTAATCTCATTAAGACGATTGATCAACAACTGACGAATCGCATCAATCGCTGCATCCGCGACGTCATCCCCTTTTGAAGTATCAAGGTTGATGCGCATCACGTGCATCTTCTCAGCAGCATCTTGAAGTTCTGGCGGCAAATCCTCCATAGAGACTTCTTCAAGGAAGGGCCTCTTGTCTGCATTGGCTTGAGGTGCTTGTTGAGCATCGGCGTCGTTAGGCTTTTGATCATCTTGCTGAGATGATCCCTTGGCAGACAAAACGACTGCGTTCCCACTCGGCTTATCCTCATGAGCTTCGGCATCCTCTAAAGATTCAGAATCCTCTTCATCAATAGAGAGCGTTTCATCCAAAAAGTCAGCTAACCATTCGGTCGTCTCTGGAGGCGATAATGTAAAGATGCCTCCAGATCCATGAAGCTGTGCGTCATGCTGACGTAAAGCTAAAAGCGTCAAACCCGCCGCATCCCAAAGCTTGGCCGTGGGTGAGCCTTCGCGCAATTGTGTGCGTAAGACCACCATCAAGTCGTAGACGTCCACCACACCAGAACGACGACCCACACTCATGGCATGGATGGCCGCGTTCGCAATCCAGGACAAAATGGTGGGTTCATCAAAGTCTTCCTCTTCAAAGCGAGGATCATAGGTCAACTCATTAGCCTCATTGACAAGGTCTCTAATGTCATCAAGGTCTAAAATTGCGTTGTCGTAGAGTTTTGACAACATCTCGCCAGACAGGCCAGCGTTGTGCAAAACCTTCTTGGTTGACTCATGCTGACACAGCAGAATCGTGAAAACCATCGGCATATGCTCATCTTGTTCGCGAGCTAATGATGCCGTCTGTGCCGCAAAGGCAATTTGAGCAATTGTATCTTGTAAACGATATTTCATTTTAAGTATCAAAAGAGACTAAAAGGCACGTCACCTTCGTCAACTGGAACGGCCATACATGTAAAGGGGTAGCCCTCACGACGGGCTTTAGCCACACAACGAGCGGCTAATTGAATCGCTTTCTTTCTTGGATAGACCCCTGCAATCCCTTTGCCTTCGCGATGCACCGACATCGTCACTTTTTCCGCGTCCGCGGGTGTACGTTCAAAAATAGTAATCAACACATCGATCACCCAAGGGAAGGGCGTGTAGTCATCGTTAAGCATCACCACTTGCCAACGATCGAATGCGCGCTGCGAAAGCTGAGCTTTATCTGTAGCACTACTACGAGAAGTGCCAGACGTAAAATCCGTCGTCATGAAACTTATCCAAAAACAAAATTAACGAGCAAACATTAGCACAAGACAGCAAAAAAGCTATGGTTTAGTAAATACAAAAAAGGTGCCCTCCTAAGAGAAGCACCTTTTTGTGCGCCACGCTAACGAATCAACGCGGACTTATTGTTGCTCGAACTGAATTAAGCAAAATTCTTTTCAGCGAACGACCAGTTGACCAAATGATCAAAGAACGTGTCGATGAACTTTGGACGAGCGTTGCGATGGTCGATGTAGTAAGCATGTTCCCAAACGTCCAAGTTCAAAAGCGGAACCTGTTCGCCCGTGACCGGCGTACCAGCATTGCTCGTATTCACGATAGCAAGCGTACCATCGGTGTTCTTCACAAGCCACGTCCAACCAGAACCGAAGTTACCAGCGGCAGCAGCAGAGAAAGCCTTGCGGAATTCAGCATAAGAGCCCCAGGTCGCGACGATGGCGTCAAGAAGAGCGCCCGTCGGTTCACCACCACCCTGTGGCTTCATGCCATTCCAGAAGAAGGTGTGATTAAAGACCTGAGCAGCGTTGTTGAAGACACCGCCTTCAGAGGTGCGAATTACATCAAGAAGATCCTTACCTTCAAAAGCCGTACCTGCCGTCAAGTTGTTCAGATTGTTGACGTAGGTCTGGTGATGCTTACCCCAGTGGAATTCGAGCGTCTCACGGCTCATGTGGGGTTCAAGGGCGTCAAGCGCATAAGGAAGAGCAGGCAATGTAAACATATGATTTCTCCCCGCGGTTGCGAGATTGAGAGTGATTTTCAATAAAGTTAGTTTATCACAAAACTCGGGCTAATATAGAGTGTTAATATTTAGAAACACTCATTTTTCGACATCTAGCGCTTCAACATCGACACGACCATCGGCAAAGCGTAATGTCAGACGCTGTCCTTTTTTAATATCGGCCACTGACGAGATCGGTTGTGCACCGCGTTCGACCCAAGCATAGCCTTGTCGTAAGGGCTTTTCTGGATCCAAAGCCAATAGTGCGTGACCTAAAGCACGAAGCCGCACGGTCGCCTCATCCACACACTTTTCAAAGAGCGGAAACTGCTGAGCCAAGCGATCAAGCTTATAAGTCTGTTGATTAACCGTTTGTTTCGCCACAATGTCTAGCGCCCCGTCCGCTTTGTTGAGACGACGATCTAGCTGAATCACTTGCTGAGCAAAGACAGATCGAAGCGCACGCTCGGAACGTACCAAACGCCCTTTATGTGCCTGTAATAGAAGGTCTGGAGACTGTAGACGAGACTCTGATAGTTCACAGCGACGTTCCTTGTTGGCCCAATAAGCATCCGCACTCACTTCAAAGCGTGCCCATTGTTTCAACAAAACATCTTCAGAGCGCGCAGGCATATCACCTAATTGCGATAAACCTCTTGCAGCTCGCGTCAATCTCGTTTCTCGACTTTGAACGTTCTGCTCTATTAAATAGGTGAGCTGCGTTTGAGCACGCTTAAGTTGATCCGCTTTACGTGCAAAGCCTTGCTCTTGGTTATGAACCATTTGACTTAAACGGTCAAGGGTTTGGGTCGCATCATCGAGTCGGCGCCCCACTTCTCGTTCGAGACGATCCGAACAAGCATTAAGCTGACGTAACCAGTCGCCAATTTCAGGCCCCAACTGTTCGGCAGCGGCCGTTGGCGTTGACGCACAAACGTCCGCAGCTAAGCTCGCTAGGGTTTCATCACTTTCATGACCAATCCCAGCAATGACGGGCGTATTTAAAGTTCTCAAAGTTCGAACAAGCTTTTCATCATTAAAAGCCATCAAATCTTCAAACGAACCGCCGCCACGCACAAGCAAAATCACATCAGGCCTTGCACGATCAGCGCGCTTGAGCGCCTCCATGAGTGATCGCGGTGCCATCGCCCCTTGAACAAAAGCGGGAGAAAGCGTCAGTACCACCCAAGGCATACGGCGGCGAATCGTACGTATCACGTCCTGAAAAGCGGCCGCTTGCGCACTCGTCACCACAACAACACGTTTCACAAAACGTGGCAATGGCTTCTTAACAGATGAATCAAAAAGCCCTTCTGCACTCAAGTGTGTTTTGAGACGTAGATAGGCCTCATAAAGGGCTCCAGCACCGGCATGGCGCCATTGAGTGACTTTGATTTGTAGGTCACCACTTTTGGCATAAACATCAGGGGCACCACACACCTCAATGCGATCACCCATTCTAAATGTCGCAGGATGCTGTCTCGCTTGCCCAGCAAAATACGCACAGCGAATTTGCGCATCACGATCTTTAATCGTGAAATAGACGTGCCCAGAAACCGGACGGGATAAGTTACTGACCTCCCCCGAAATCCAAAGCCCTCCTAAAGTGCCGACCACAGCATCCCTCAATTGCCCCACCGCCACGGAGACGGTAATCACACGGTCAGCTAACGCATCACGACGCACCGAGCTTTCTCTTGTCGTTCGAAAAGACGAACGTGAGCCAGATCGCCAAGACTTTTCGGTCTCAAGATAGTGTTCTGGATAGTCGTCATACATAGAAAAATTTGGCATATAGACCCTGTGAATAAACCTGTGGACAAAATATAGTGCTCTAAACACTGAAAGTGTACTGCGTACAGCAGGTTTTAGGCACATGCGCTTAACCCTCTAGAGATGCCTTTTTAAAGACTTTTCCTCACAATTTCTTTTTCTGCCTAATTTTTAGGCAATTTTTATTTTTCCTTATCTTGCAAAGACTTATGAATCTACCCACACACTTATCCACAGAACTACTCACAAGTTGTGGGGAAAACACGGGGATTTTACCTAGACCAGCTGTCCTAGCAATGCAGAAAAGAAACGAAATGTCAAGATGTTCAGAAGACTTTTCATCACATTATCCACACCGTGAGTAAATGACGAAATTCTTTAAAAAACACCCTATTAAGGATCATCGTTTTATCCTTATATAACCATATCTATTTGATTTATAAGTAATTAATCCTTAATCGCAGTCTTTAGAAAAAACACGCCTCTCTATCACAACAGTGAGAAACGCACAGAAAACACGAAGTTATCCACGAACTTATCCACAATCTTTTAGGCGTTTTTCAATCTAAAAACACTCATTTCGAGTCTTTTATATAGGGTAAAAAAAGCAGGGCATCTTGCCGCACGAAAGTCAACAAACCGTTTATTATTGTGAGTTCCGCGCAGCCGTTTGCGTTTATTTTTCACTGTCATGTCCGACGAACCACCCCGAACTCCGTTTATCAAAGTCTTTTCAGTAGACCAACACCAGTCTGTCTATTTCTCCCTTGTTCAATCCATGGAGGCGCCACTATGACGCTTCGTGCTGGACTTGAAGCCTGGGCTCATCGTCAGTGGGCTCATCGTGGTCTTGTGGCGTGTCTTCTTTCGCCACTCTCGCTTTTATTCCGCGCCATCAGCCGTTCCCGTCAAAATCGTACGGTACCCAATCGACTGCCTGTTCCTGTTGTTGTCGTTGGTAATATTTATGTTGGCGGCACGGGTAAAACGCCTGTCACTATTGCACTGGTTCGAGAACTCCAATCCCGTGGTTGGCACCCTGGTGTCATCTCCCGTGGTTTTGGCCGTCGCGATGACAAAGTCAAACTGATTGATGAAAACACACCAGCCGTCGAAGCAGGTGACGAACCGCTTTTGATTGCCCGAGAAACGGGGGTCCCCGTCGCCGTCGGTCGTCAGCGTTATGCTGCGGGGCAGCGTCTCCTTGAAAGCCACCCAGAAGTTGACTTGATCGTGAGTGACGATGGCTTACAACACGCCGCACTGGCACGTGACGTTGAGATTGCTGTCGTCGGCGCACGTGGTTTAGGCAATGGCTGGGTGCTTCCTGCCGGGCCTTTACGTGAACCGCCTTCTCGTTTAGATACAGTGGATGCGATTGTGCTTAACACCACGAACGAAGCGGTGGTTGAAAGCCGTACCCCACGATTTGCAGCCTCGAGTTGCTTTGGTCCTTGTACGCAACTTGCTACGGGCGCCACCGAAACCATTGACAACCTCTCTGAAAAGATTCGGGCTGAGCATTTGAAGCCTCTGTCTGCAGCGGGGATTGCCGCGCCAGGTCGTTTCTTCGCCATGATTCGTGCGCACGACATTGAAGGTGCTGAACTCGAACTTGGTGACCATTTTGATTTTGCAGAGAATCCGTTTGCCAACCGACAAGAAGACATCATCTTCATTACTGGCAAAGATGCCGTGAAGTGTCGACACATTCCTGCTTTGGCAACCGACAAGCGTCTTTGGGTTGTGGGACTTGAAGTGCAACTCGATAGTTACTTGATTGACCTCATTGACCGTCGAGCTCAAGAAGCCAAGCGTCACGCTCAATAACACTGCCTTCAATTTGAAGCCGTTCCTTTCATCATCGAAAAGAACGGCTTTTATTTTTTATTTTACAGTACTGTACGATACAATACTTTTAGTTTTATGCCTCTTTTTCTTTGGAACATGGTTTATGTGTGATTCTGCCTCGCTTTTGAGTGCCTCATTCGACACCATTGCTCGCACTTTGTACGACAAAGGTTACGCCTTTGCGCTCTATCGTCTTCCTCATCAAACCGAACCCGTTTGTGTAATTGATACTGCGGAGCAAGCAACCTGGATTAAATCGCCCTCAGAACTCACAACCCAATCGGGCTTTGTCTTAGCGCCCTTTTGCTTTCCTTCGCAACCCGCTCGACTCGTGAAGGCTGATCATCTTTTCTTTGACTCTCAAGAGGCACTGACTTTTGTTCACACGTTGCCCGCGCGAACTCGTCCTCAATCCAAAGCCATTGCCATTTCTCGCGAAGAAGACGATTTTGACGACTACGCAAAAGCGTTTGAACGTTTCATGGCAGCCTTAACCGTAGGACGCTTTCAAAAATTGGTACTCTCGCGATCTAGTTGGACGGCTTTACCAAAAGACTTGACGCCAGGCATGCTGTTTCGTCGCGCATGTGCCGCACATCCGCACGCTGCCGTCACCTTGACGTGGACAGCAGAAACAGGCCTTTGGCTAGGCGCCACCCCTGAAATTCTAGTGACGCAAACACAAGCCCAATGCCAAACCATGGCCCTTGCTGGCACGATGCCTTGTGATGCCCCCGCACCGTGGAGCGCTAAAAACCAACATGAACAAGGTTTGGTAGCCAACATGATTCTTGATGTGTTAAAGCACCATACTCAATCAATCGTTGAAGAAGGTCCCTACACCGTTACCGCAGGACCCGTCAAACACCTTCGAACCGACTTTGAATTCACCCTTCGAGCCGGACACACCTTGGGACACGTGGTTGAAGCTCTGCATCCCACACCTGCTGTGTGTGGCCTTCCCATGCCAGATGCAGCCACCTTTATTGAAGGAGCAGAAGGCCGTCATCGTGAACTCTATGCCGGTTTTTTGGGGCCAGTTCAGATCCAAGATTCGACAGCACTCTTTGTGAACTTACGCTGTCTCACACTCTACCCAGAACAATCATTAGTGCGACTTCATGCGGGCGGCGGTTTGTTGCCTGCCTCTCAACTGCAGTCTGAATGGACTGAAACCAATATCAAGATGCAGACCTTGCGTCGTCTTTTTGAGTGAGGCCTTTTCTATGTTTAGCGATAAAAAACAAGTGTTAATTCTGGCTTCGCTTCTCGAAGCCCATGGTATTCGGCATGTGGTGTTGTGTCCCGGCAGTCGTAACATTGCTTTGGTGCATACGCTCTCAGCCATGCCTAGCCTCACCTGTCACGCCGTGACTGACGAACGTAGTGCCGCTTTCTTTGCATTAGGTCTCGCCTTACAAAGTCAGACGCCGGCCGCCGTGTGCTGTACGTCAGGCACTGCCCTCCTCAACTTTCACCCAGCCGTTGCTGAAGCGTTTTATCAAGAAGTACCGCTTTTGGTGCTCTCAGCAGACCGACCAGCCCGTTGGATTGGACAGATGGACGGACAAACTTTGCCGCAACCCAACGTCTTTCAAAATCTCGTCAAAGCTAGTGTCAATTTGCCAGAAGTCGCTAATGCGTCTGACGAAGCCTATTGCACACGCTTAGTCAATGAGGCCCTACTCGCACTCACCCACCATACACCTGGCCCCGTTCATATCAACGTACCGATTACTGAACCCTTTTTTGACACCCCGATTGACACGCTCCCTGTCGTCTCAAAAGTGGAACGCCTTTGGGGAACAGCATTAGAAAAAGCGTTACCTCATCTTGCCCAAAGTTTCGAAGAGGCGTCTCGACGCTTAGCTGTCGTTGGGCAAATGCCGTTTACTATCGATTGTCAGGATTTAGCCAATACCACACTCAGCCATAGCGTCTGTTGGGTTGGCGAACATTTAGCTAACCACCAAGCACCCGCCCCCCTTGTAGGTACGTTCGACCGTGTATTAGCTGCACTCTCAGACAACCAACGAGCAAAGCTTGCCCCCGACTTTTTGATCACTTTTGGCGGGCATATTGTTTCGAAAGCGCTTAAACAAACACTACGTCAACATCCGCCTAAAGTGCATTGGCATATTGATCCACAAGGTCGTGTGATCGATCTTTTTGGTGCGCTCACGCACGTGATCGAAATGGAACCTGCGCGCTTTTTCTCGGCACTCATGCCCTACTTAACGGATTCGCTCTCAAACGCTTATCCACGTCAATGGGCAACGCTCAAAGAAGCTCTGCCACCCCTTCAGTACGCGTGGAGTTCGATTGGCGCTACAGGTAAAGTCCTTCAAGCCTTACCAACTGACGCCGTGCTTCATCTCGCTAACAGCTCAGTGATTCGCTACGCACAACCCTTTTCAATTCCAAAACGCGTGACAGTGTATGCCAACCGTGGAACGAGCGGGATCGAAGGGTCGCTTTCAACCGCCGTAGGTTTTGCCGCCGCCGACCGTCGACTCAACGTCATGATGATTGGTGACCTGAGTTTCTTTTATGACATGAATGCTCTCTTGAACGTCGCCAAGATGGGGATCCCCCATTTGCGCATCGTGTTGCTCAACAATGCCTGCGGTGAAATTTTTCATGCGCTACCCGGCCTCTCCTTAGACGAAAAGGGGCGACGTTATATCGCAGCCGAGCATCAAACCACGGCAAAAGCTTGGGCAGAAGATCAAGGGTTTGATTACGAAGCCATTCATTCTTACGACGAACTCAACGCAACGCTCCCCACATTTATGACTCTTCAAAGCCAGAAACCTCAACTCATTGAAATCTTTACCGATCCAGTGATCGACATTCGTGAACTTCGCGCCATGAAGCGAGCTGATGAAGCAGCTTTAATGAATCGCCTTTAACCTTCGGAGCCGCTATGCTCAACGCTCGTCTTATTGAAAAAACTTTGACATTTAAAGCACCCGCAGGTACCTCCCGAGGCACCTATCTCACGCGACAGGTTTACTATGTTGTCCTTGAAGATCCGTCAACAGGACACATTGGGATTGGCGAATGCGCGCCCTTACCTAAACTGAGTTGCGATGACGTACCTGACTATACGGAGCGCCTCAAGGCCTTTTTAAATGAGACAGCCACAACAGGCATGATGCCCTCGACGGAAATCAATCGGTTCCCGTCGATGCGTTTCGGATTAGAAACAGCACTAACCCACTTACGCGTCGGGCATCTTCGCTTTTGGGATACTCCGTTTTCAAGAGGTCGCGCGAGCATTCCGATCAACGGCCTTATTTGGATGGGCACTCACGACGAAATGCATGCCCGCATCGAAGAAAAGATGGCACTAGGCTTTCGTTGCTTAAAACTCAAAATTGGTGCCATTGATTTTGAGGACGAGCTGTCGTTACTCGAAGGCATTCGTCGTCATTTTCCATCGCATCGTCTTGAATTGCGTGTTGACGCCAATGGCGCCTTTACGCCTGATGAGGCATTAGAAAAACTCAAAGCCCTGGCTCGCTTCGACTTACATTCTATTGAGCAACCAATTCGTGCTGGCCAATGGGAGGCTATGCGTCGACTTTGCGATACGTCGCCTATCCCTATTGCCCTTGACGAAGAACTCATCGGGCTTAACCACATCACCGACATGAGCAAGATGCTCGACACCGTCAAACCCGCCTATATTATTTTGAAGCCTTCGCTTCATGGCAGTTTCTCAGGGTGTTGCACATGGATGCAGCTCGCCGCTACGCGCGGGATTGGCACATGGGCAACCTCGGCGCTTGAATCCAACGTAGGGCTTAACGCCATTGCACAATGGGCTGCCGCAGTGATGCCGATTGGTATCGTGCAAGGGTTAGGGACTGGGCAGCTTTTTATGGATAACGTCACTTCGCCGCTTTATTTAGAAGGTGATCAACTCTACTTTGACCCTTTAGAAGAACCTGAAAAACCGTTTGAAGTTCTATACAACAATTGAGAACGAAAAGATCGATTCACAGCAATCAATCGTAGAACGGTAGAATAAGAGTTTCTCTTCGTTCTGACAGGGACTTCTATCACAATGTCCACCAAACTTAACGACATAATCGTCTGCCCCATTTGCAAGGGTTCTTTACTCAAGGGCGACGGTGAACGTGCCGAACTCATTTGCCATCGTTGCAAATTAGCTTATGAAATTCGTCACGACATTCCCGTCATGCTTCGCAATGCTGCCCGCGAACTCACGGACCACGAAGCACAACACTACAGCGATCGCGCTAGCAAACTCGATCCCAAGTGAGGCTTTCATGTCCTTTACTGTAATCATTCCTGCACGACTCAAGTCTTCGCGTCTGCCCAATAAACCTTTAGCAGACATCGGAGGCAAACCTATGATTGTCCGCGTCGCTGAACGTGCCCTTCAATGTGGTGCGCATCGCGTCGTGGTTGCGGTTGATGATGCGACAGTCGCTCAAGTTTGTGAAGCTGAAGGGCTGACCGTCATCATGACGGATCCTCATCATCCGACTGGGACCGATCGCTTGGCTGAAGCAGTTGAAAAAATTGGCCTCACCGATGATGAAATCGTAGTGAATTTGCAGGGAGATGAACCCTTAATGCCGCTGAACGTCATTCGTGACGTCGCAGACTTATTGGCCTCTCGTCCAGATTGCGCCATGGCTACCGCGGCACACACGATTCACGACGTAGAAAGCTTTTTTAATCCCAATGTCGTGAAAGTCGTTTTAGACGATCGAGGGACGGCACTCACCTTCTCTCGCGCGCCGATTCCATGGCCGCGAGACCATTTTCGTGAAACCCGTGAAACGTTGCCAGAAGGTTTTGCCCCCTTACATCACTTAGGGCTCTACGCCTATCGAGCCGGTTTTCTTCGTCGCTTCCCAACCTTGGCTCAAGCACCTCTTGAAAAGCTCGAAAGCCTTGAACAGTTGCGAGCCCTCTACTATGGTGAACGCATTGCGGTCATGGTACTCGACGAAGCATTACCCGCAGGCGTTGATACAGCCGAAGATCTTGAACGTGTCCGTCAGGCCTATGCCCAAGGCGGCATTTAATATTAGCGCTTTGTTTTCGACACGATTCGGGCTAAAATTTCTTTATTACCCGTCGTTCTCCTGACATTTGTCACGTGGATTGTCACCCGTTCCCCCGAACCCCAACAATCCACGTCGAGTACGACGTCATTCATTCTTATAATCGAAGGAGCATTCCCATGCGTCTGATTCTGATTGGGCCTCCTGGTGCCGGTAAGGGTACCCAGGCCAAGTTCATCTGCGAAAAGTTCGGCATTCCCCAGATTTCCACGGGTGACATGTTGCGCGCTGCCGTTAAGGCTGGTACGCCGCTCGGTTTGGCCGCCAAAGCTGTGATGGACAAGGGTCAGCTCGTCTCTGACGACATCATTATCGGTCTCGTGAAGGATCGTCTTGCTCAGCCTGATGCTGTCAACGGCGCTCTCTTTGACGGTTTCCCTCGTACGATTCCTCAGGCTGAAGCCCTGAAGGATGCAGGTATCCCGATCGACTTCGTGCTCGAAATCCAGGTACCTGACGCTGAAATCGTTGAACGTATGTCTGGTCGTCGTGTTGATCCGATCTCTGGTCGCACGTACCACATCAAGTACAACCCGCCAAAGGTTGAAGGTAAGGACGACGTCACGGGCGATCCGCTCATCCAGCGTGACGACGACCGTGAAGAAGTGGTTCGCAACCGCCTCGAGGTTTACCACAACCAGACGGAAGCTTTGGTGGGCTTCTATCGTGGTCTCGCCGAATCTGGCGACACGACCGCACCGCAGTACCGTGCCATCTCTGGTCTCGGTGCCATCGATGCCATTACCGCTCGCGTCTTTGAAGCTTTGAAGTAATTCTTTAAAGTTCACTGAACCATGAACCCGGAGTTTTTCGAAACTTCGGGTTTTCTTTTGACAAAAATCAAACTTTTGTCGAATTTTGCCCTTTTTTCTTCTATTTTATATTGAGAATCATTCTCATTTATGGCAATATACATTCAACGACAACGCAACGCAGTCTTCCACCAGGGTTACGGGGGTCACCCGGAAGCTGTGCTCTCAAAAAGGTCTCTCCTACTTTTTGAGTTGCGTGATTGGGGGTCTGAAAAGGTGGATGCATCGTGCAGGTGCATCCACCTTTGTTTTATCGGTATGATGAATAGAACGTCCATCATCGTGGGAGACCTAGATTGTTCACTGGTTCCGTTCAAAAAGCGCTTAATACCCTTGAAACTCAGCTTGGAAGAGCTGCCGTGATCACTGATCCGGTCGAAGTTGCCGCCGCGGCTCTTGATGGTCGAGGGCGTCGTCAAGGGCGAGCCATTGCGATCGTGCGACCTGGTTCCACCGATGAAGTGGCGACAGTCCTCAAGGTTGCGACTCAACATCAACTCATCGTGATCACCCAAGGGGGCAACACCAGTAACGTTGGGGGTGCAACCCCTGAACCCAATGCCCCAGACGAAGAAGCTGAACGTACGCTGATTCTGCAGCTAAGCCGTATGCACCGCATTCTTGAGGTAGATCCCATTAATAACACCATGCGCGTTGAAGCAGGTGTCATTTTGCAAGATGCACAAGAAGCTGCGGCCAAGGTAGGCCGCCTTCTTGCCCTCTCGCTCGCCGCTGAAGGGTCTTGCCAAATCGGCGGTGTCATTGCTACGAATGCGGGCGGTGTACACGTATTACGCTATGGGATGGCACGCCGCCAAGTCCTAGGTCTCAAAGTTGTCACCGCAACAGGGGAGGTTTTAGACCTCATGCGTGGTTTACGTAAGGACAATGCAGGGTACAGCCTCAAAGACCTCTTCGTGGGGTCTGAGGGCACATTGGGCATTATCACAGAAGCTATTTTGACCATTGAACCCATGCCGCGCTCTATAGTCTCTGCCTGGGTGACACCAGCATCGCTTGACCATATTGAGCCCCTTTTTGAAGCCTTAGAAACTGCTTGTGGCCCTGGGCTCACCGCCTTTGAACTCATCGGCCGCTCTCCTTTAGCGTCACTCGAAGCGGTCACAGGGCTTACGCCCCCTATTGACGTTGCCGATTGGCAAGTGCTCTTAGACCTTTCTGATTGGCAACTCGACACCGCTGAGGCCGCTCAACGTCTCGAAGAAATTCTCACCCCGCTTTTAGAGCAAGGCATCATCACCAACGGTGCGGTGACTTATGACGAATCGGACCGTGAAGCGTTCTGGCAATGCCGCGAAACGATTCCTTCAGCCGTCAAGCGCCAAGGGGGTAACGTCAAACATGACATCAGCGTCCCTCGCTCACAACTGACCACGTTTATTAAAAACACTATCGAAGCATTGCAAAACACATTCCCAGGCGTTGAACCGAGTATCTTTGGCCACTTTGGGGACGGTAACCTTCACTTTAATGTGGGGCCTGGCGCTGTAGCCTTTCCTCACGAAGAAGCGATTCACCGCATGGTGCATGACCGCGTGCTTGCCGTTGGCGGTTCAATTGCCGCTGAGCACGGGGTGGGTAGTCTTAAAACTGACGAACTTGCTCGCACGAAGTCGTCCGAAGAGCTCGCAGCTTTTCGAGCCCTAAAACTCGCCTTTGACCCAGACAATCGTCTGAACCCAGGTCGCATGATTCGTTTGTGAGGTTGACCATGCCGTTACCGCCCGCCTACAACGATCGCGCTCAACAATTTTTCGATCGGTACGAAGCGCAAGAAACTTCTGACATTCAACGACTTCTTGCCCGTTGGATTCCTGCTGGAACGGATGTCTTAGAGCTTGGCTGTGGGTCTGGGCGCGATGCACGTTTTTTAGCTCAATTAGGCGCCAACGTCATCGCAACGGACGGTAGTGAGGCGCTCTTAAACCTCGCTCAACAGCACGACGATGGTTCGACTCATCTGCGTTTTGCGTCCCTTACCCTACCACCCTCACCCTCAGACCAAACTGCTTTAGCGCAACACATCTCCACGCCGAATCACAAAGTTCGCGCGGTCTATACGTGTGGTGTCTTACAGCACCTCACTGACCATGAGCTTCACGAAACCGTGCGCTTTATCAACCGAATCACAGATGAGCAAGGCCTTGTCATTCTGATCGTACCTTTAAACCATCAAGGAGAGCCTGATCGGCTGACCTTTACGCGTGAAAAGTACGACTACATTCAGTCCTTTGAGCGTATTGGTTTTCGACTTGCAGACAGCCATTTTACGGATGACGCAGGCACCCCTGGATTTACTTGCACCTGGGCAACCTTTGTCTTTTTGCGTGAAACCGGTAGCCAACGTGCAAATCAACGTTTTCGTCGCATTCTTGAAAACGATGCCAAAACTGCCACATATAAATTGGCGCTCTTACGAGCACTCTGCGACATCAATCGCACCATGCCACGCTTGGTTCGCTTTGAAAACGATGAAGCCCTCATCCCAGTAGGGCTCATTGCCGAACGTTGGATCAGAGATTATTGGCAATTGGCACAGGACGGTCGAATGCCTCGACAAATTCGTCAAGGAGCTCGCCTTGCATTTGAACAACATTTAGAAGTCATGATGCAACAATGCGCGAATAGTTACAGTCTCTTTGAAGAACTCTTAAATCGACCGACTCGTAATGACGCGCTAAACCAATGCATAACCACACTCTTTGATAACGTGGTCACAACGCTGTTCAAGGGTCCCGTACAGTACATCACCGAGGATGACAACCCTATTTTCCATCGCGCCCAAGTGCGGTTATCAAAACGCACACCCCTGACTGACCGTCGTTCACTATTCACTCGTTATGGCGACCTGGCTTTTCCTGCCGAACTTTGGCTCGAACTCACACGCATTGCACCTTGGCTTGAAGACAGTATCGTCCTTGAGTGGGCAAAACTCTCAGCGAGATTTGAAAGCCTCTCCACATTGATTCAAACGCCCTTAACCATGGCCGACATTGTCGTACGCTTGATGCCTAGCGACACCGCACGAGATACAAGCTTTGCGCAATCGATCTACCATCACGCCCTCACAACCGATGGCCTTCACTGTATTTGGAGTGGCCGAGAGCTCACTGCCAACACCATGGCTGTTGATCACGTCCTACCTTGGGCACGATTTCACAATAACCACCTATGGAATTTGATGCCAACGCATCGTCAATCCAATGGGCAAAAGTCCGATGCCATACCGTCGTGTGACGGTCTTTATGATGCACGCGCTGAAATTCAAGCTAATTGGCGCCGTCTATATGACGCTTCACCGCAGCGCTTTCTGATTGAAGCCGAATGGTCACTGACACGAACGCCGTTGCCAACCCATCATTGGGAAGTTCCATTATTTGACGCGCTTTTAGAGACCGCAGACATATCTGCTAACCAACTTCAAGCCACAAGATGGCCGTGATATTGCTATGCTCAACTAATTATTCCAATATCACATTTAGATCGTTGACCAACCTACGAGGCAATCAAGCACATGTCCGTACTTCTTACTCGACGTACACTCCTTGGTTCCATGAGCGCTGCCGCAGCGCTTTGGTTAACCGGCTGTGCCACCAATCAACCCGTTGAAGAACCCGCCAAACCGGCAACCTTTACCCATCTCGGACCGAGAGCAACCCCCGCAACGCCGACCCTAGCTAAACGTATCCCGATGCCTGTCGTCGATGCCTTTAAGGGGGATGGGATCTTTTTCTTTGCTGACGACGAAGGGGCGCAATTCCGTATTACCGATCTCATTCGGGAGAATAACGCTTATCCTGTGGTCGAAGACTATCGTTTCGGCAAACCCCATGGCTTCACTTGGGGGTCGGGTGCAGTGGGTGTAATGCGTGACGGTCAACGGTTACCCCCAGAAAAGCCTATTCTGTTACGCCCTGAAGGCGACCATGTTGTCATCGTGTTTGACGGCGCTCAGCACATGGAGCTTCACGTTACGCTCGAAGCGTACGATGTCTCCAATCACGAAATTCGTGACTATCTACGCACCCGCGGCAATATGCCAACGAACGCCGCTTTATTTATGGGTGAAGAGCGCTTTCCTGAAGGCAGTATTGCCTATGCCACGACCCTATGGGTTAAGCAGGACGAATTGCTTGCAACAAGCGCTACCGCCTTTACGGGCTCTGACACGATTGAAGCTTTTTCACAGCGCTTTACCAAAGAAACGCCTTATTGCCTTAACGTCTTACCCGGCAACGACGTGCAGCCCATTGGCTTACGCTTTACGAAAGCCATCCAAAAGAAGACCATACGCAAAAATCGCCGTAGTCGTCCCGTCGAAGCTGAACAAAAAGGTCGCGTGAAGGTCTACCAAACAAAGCCAGGTACCATTTTCTGTCAACGTAACATCCCTGATGCTATCGGTGAAGCACAATGGCATCTCCAATACGTCAACGGTACCCGTACCCTAACGTTTGCCTTCTCAGACCAAATTGACCCATTGAGCATCGGGCTCATGACGGCCAATAAAAAGAATTTGCTTCCGGCCTTTGCTGAAGAAAAAACGGATAAACGTAATGGTCGACGCGTGATTCCTGCGATTTTATGGCTCAAAGATAAGCCCATTCGCGATAGTCAATATCGCTTTAATAAAACCGCAGCCAAAGCTATTGCTGATGCGATCAAGGCATCTCGTCCTAAACGCGAAGCATGGGAACAGGCAAACGAAAGCGAAGTCACGAGACGTGCCCGTGCTTTGCAAGCCCGTAAGGCCGCTGCCGCTGAAGCTAAACGTGCCAAGGCGTCTAAGAGCAATAAGCGTCCAAAGCGTACGACACAACGTCAATAACGCCTAGTCATCCATAGCAAAAGAGCGAGATCAATCGACCTCGCTCTTTTGGTTTTAACCTTCTCCGAAGGCCTCTTCCCACGCATAAGTAAGAAGTCGTGGGCCATGCGTACGAATGGCCGCAGGGTCTGACAACACCTGACGCCAACGACGGGCACCAGGCAACCCTTGCGCCAATCCATTCACATGTCGTGCTACGGCTCGAATTGCATGTATATCGTCAGGGTAATGTGTCACCAAATAATCCGTCATTTGACGAACACACGCGAACCGCGTCACCTCATGTTCTACGCCGTAAAGTGCCTCATCCACCCCTGTCAACATCCACGGATTTTGGTAGGCCGCACGCCCCAGCATCACACCGTCCATGCCCTCATCAATCAGCGTCTGCGATTCGCTCACCGTATTGATTTGACCATTAATCAGCATGATCGTGTCGGGAAAATCCTTTTTTAAGGCATAGGCCACATCCCGCTTTAAAGGGGGAATTTCACGATTTTCTTTGGGTGACAAGCCTTTAAGCCAAGCAGAACGCGTGTGCACAATAAAGACACGACACCCAGCCTCATAGACGGTCCCAACGAAGTCACGCACAAAGCTGTAATCCACGTGGTCATCGACACCAATACGATGCTTAACAGTGACGGGCTTATCGGTCATATCGCGCATCGCGCGGACGCAATCCGCGACCACTTGGGGTTCAAGCATCAAGCAAGCCCCAAAACTCCCCTTTTGAACACGCTCTGAGGGGCAACCGCAATTAAGGTTATATTCGTCGTAACCGTAAGCCGAAGCAATCTCGACAGACTTCGCTAAATCCGCCGGGTCCGAGCCCCCTAACTGCAAAGCCACTGGATGCTCTTCATGCGAAAAGCCCAACAATCGATCACGATCACCAAAAATAATGGCGCCCGTGGTCACCATTTCGGTATAAAGACGGGCACGAGTAGAAAGCAAGCGATGGAAATAACGACAATGTCGGTCAGTCCAATCGAGCATGGGCGCAACAGTAAAACGCCAATCTTCAGGATTGAGGCTCATCACAATTCGTCTCAAAAAAGAAGCCGCCCACGGCGGGCGGCTTATTCGTTATCAGCAAAAAGCGTCACTCAAAGTGGCCTTTGACATAAAGCCAACGTCCGTCCTCACGGCGAAATTGGCTTTTTTCTTCAAGCTTAAAAGCCCCTTGAGAAGTTCGACCCCGCGCAATGAAATGAACAAAACCTTCATCGCCCGCTTCGCGTGCTTCTAGAACCGTTAGCGACAACCATTTAGGTCGTGGTTCACCAGGCTCAAAGAGCACCTCGGGTCGCGTTTCTGTTGCCCATGTTTCGAGCACGTACTGATCGTTCTCGAGCACATACGCAACATAACGACTTCTCATAAGTGCTTCGGGTGTTGGGGCAGGCGCTCCTGCCAACCAACGACCACAGCAAGCGTCAAGCGAGAGTCCGCTCCCACAGGGGCAAACCGCATTGGCCGCTTTGCTCTTCTTTTTACTCATTACCAAATTCGCTCTTATCGGCGCGAGCAGCACGCTTACGTTCGAAGTCCTTCAGGTAGCGCTTACGCAGACGGATCGAATGCGGCGTGATTTCGACGAGTTCGTCGTCGTTAATGAATTCCACAGCGCTTTCGAGCGTGAGCTTAACCGGCGGCACCAAGCGGATGGCTTCGTCAGTCCCCGAAGCACGAATGTTCGTGAGCTGCTTACCACGGATCGGGTTCACCACGATGTCGTTTTCACGAGCGTGTTCACCGATGATCATGCCTTCGTAGAGCTTGTCGCCCGGAGAGACGAAGAGGCGGCCACGTTCCTGGATCTTCCAAAGGGCATAGGCCACGGCATCACCGTCGTCCTGAGAGATGATCACGCCAGAGCGACGTTCGCCGATGTCACCACGGCTAATCGGACCGTAGTCATCGAACACGTGGCTCATGATACCGGTACCACGGCACATGGTCATGAAGAGGCTCTGGAAGCCAATCAAGCCACGGGCAGGGATACGATATTCGAGACGAACACGACCCTTACCATCGGGCTGCATATCCTGCAAATCGCCCTTACGACGGCCGAGCTCTTCCATCACAGAACCCTGATGTTCTTCTTCAACGTCAACCGTCAAGAGTTCATACGGTTCCATCTTGACGCCATCGATTTCCTTCAAGAGAACGCGCGGACGGGAAACGGCCAATTCAAAGCCTTCACGACGCATATTTTCAAGAAGAATCGTGAGGTGAAGTTCACCACGGCCAGCCACTTCCCACACCGTTTCGTCGGACGTGTTGCGAACGCGCATAGCCACGTTGGACTTCAATTCGCGTTCGAGACGTTCACGGATCTGACGAGAGGTCACAAACTTACCTTCACGACCAGCCAACGGAGAAGAGTTCACCTGGAAGTTCATCGTGAGGGTGGGTTCGTCAACCTTGAGCATCGGCAGCGCTTGCGGCTGCTGAAGGTCAGTAATCGTCGTACCAATTGCGAGTTCTTCAATACCGTTCACAAGCACGATGTCACCAGCTTCGGCTTCATCGACGAGCATACGGTCAAGACCTTCGAACTTGAGGATCTGATTGATCTTCACGCGCTTAGGCGTATCTTCAGGGCCATTCATGATGGCAACGTCCATGTTCGGACGAATACGGCCACGATGAACACGACCAATACCAATCTTACCAACGTAGCTCGAGTAGTCGAGCGAGCAGATCTGAAGCATCAACGGTGCATCTGGATCGTCGTCACGAACAGGCACGTGCTTGATCACGTTATCAAAGACGGCACGCATGTTGCCGATCTTCTTCAATTCTTCAACGTCGGTCGTTTCGCCAGCAAAACCATTTAAAGCGGAGGCATAGACCACCGGGAAGTCCAACTGGTCTTCCGTCGCGCCCAACTTATCGAAAAGGTCAAACGTCTGGTTCACAACCCAATCTGGACGAGCACCCGGGCGGTCAATCTTATTCACCACCACGATCGGCTTCAAACCCTGAGCCAAGGCCTTACGGGTCACGAAGCGCGTCTGCGGCATCGGGCCTTCAACGGCGTCGACGAGCAAAAGCACACCGTCAACCATCGAGAGCACACGTTCCACTTCGCCACCGAAGTCAGCGTGCCCCGGGGTGTCGATGATGTTGATGTGCGTCCCTTCGTATTCGACGGCGCAGTTTTTCGACAAAATAGTAATGCCGCGTTCACGTTCCAAGTCATTGGAGTCCATCACGCGTTCAGCCACCTGCTGATTGGCACGGAACGTACCGGCGCTGCGAAGCAGGCAGTCCACCATTGTGGTCTTACCGTGGTCAACGTGCGCAATGATCGCAATATTACGAATCGCTCGAGTCATGTTTTTCTCGTTGTGAATTAATGTGCAATTAATCGTTCAGGCTCAAGAACGCCACGGTCATTGACCTGGGCTGTTCCGAGCAGCATCTTGTTCGGTCCGTATACACGGACGCGCCCTCGCATTGTAAGCCCGAGAGCCAGGCGTTGTCCCGTCATAAAGCGTGTCATCTGCATTTCATCAAGATGAACCGCTTCAAGCGTCGACAAGAGCGCATCTGCGCCCAATAAATGTTGGCGTGCGGCCTCAGGACCGTCGCATGCATCTAAGGTTTCCAAAGTCACCGCACGATCAAGTGTGAGTTCACCCACACGCGTACGACGTAAAGCCGTTAAATGTGCGCCGCATCCTAAAGCTCGACCAATGTCTTCAGCCAAGACGCGAATATAGGTGCCTTTCGAAACCAGGCAAGTCAAAGTAAATGACGTGCCATCAAAGTCAGAGGCTTCGATCGACTTAATCGTGACTGCACGAGGGGCACGCTCAACCGTTTCCCCTTCACGTGCTAACTGATATAAGCAACGACCGTTCACCTTCAAGGCCGAATACATGGGCGGCACCTGCATGATGTCACCCAAAAAGCGACCTACAACCTCAGTGAGTTGTTCAAACGTCACATTGACTTCGTGACGCTCAATGATGTCACCTTCGGCATCGCCCGTTTCGGAGACTTCGCCCAACTTCACACGAGCGGTATAACCTTTATCAGCATGAAGAAGGTCGGCCGAAAATTTCGTCGCATTCCCAAAGCACAACGGCAACAAACCTGTTGCCATTGGATCCAAGGTACCCGTGTGCCCAGCCTTTTGTGCATTGATTCGACGACGCACGGTTTGAAGCGCCGCATTGGAACTCATGCCATAGGGCTTATCAAAGAGCATCACGCCATCGATCGGATCGCCGCGCTTGGCCACTTATTGCTCCTCGCTAGACTTGGTTTCGCTCATCGCCTTACGAATGAGCGCATCCATTTCGAAACCGCGGTTCACACTGTCGTCATGCGCAAAGTGCAAGGTCGGTACCGTATGAATCGTGAGCTTACGGAACAGATGATTGCGCAACATCCCTGCAGCGGCATTGAGCCCTTCTTCACAGACAGCAGGATCACTGCCGAGGACCGTAAAGAACACCTTAGCGTGCGCATAGTCGGGCGTAATCTCGCAACCCGTGATCGTCACAAGCCCAACACGAGGATCGCGAACTTCTTTCGGGATCAATACAGCGAGATCGCGAGCGATCTGATCGGCCACTCGAAGGGAGCGACCAGGTTTCTTTTGTTTCATTAAATGCTTCTCTTTGAGACAAACACGGGGAAGCCACCCTGTAAAGGTAACCTCCCCTTTATTTTCAAGGCTTAGAGCGTACGAGCCACTTCGGTCACTTCGAAGATTTCGAGCTGATCAAGTTCGCGAATATCGTCATAACCCTTGAGGGAGAGACCGCATTCCTGACCGGCCTGAACTTCGCGGACGTCGTCCTTGAAGTGCTTCAAAGAAGCGAGTTCGCCCGTCCAAATGACCACGTTGTCGCGCAACAAGCGGACAGAGGCGTTGCGGCGGACCACACCTTCGAGCACACGGCAACCGGCAATATTGCCAACCTTCGGCACGCGAATGATCTGACGGATTTCGAGGAGACCCAAAGAAGATTCGCGACGTTCGGGCGAAAGCATACCGCCCAAAGCAGCCTTCACATCATCCACGGCATCGTAAATGATGTTGTAGTAACGGATGTCGATACCTTCGGTTTCAGCAACCTTACGCGCCTGGGCGTCAGCACGGACATTGAAGCCGATGATGACAGCCGAAGAGGCAGCGGCCAAGTTAACGTCGGATTCAGAGATACCACCCACAGCAGCGTGGACGACCTGAACGCGCACTTCGTCCGTAGAGAGCTTTGTAAGCGCATGGATAAGCGCTTCCTGAGAACCTTGAACGTCAGCCTTGATGATAAGCGGCAAGGTCTTGACTTCACCTTCATTGGCACCCGCAAAGAGGTTAGCCAAGTTGGTGGCGTGCTGCTTAGCCAACTTCTGGTCGCGGTACTTGCCCTGACGGAAGAGCGAAATTTCGCGAGCCTTACGTTCGTCATTAAGCACGAACACTTCGTCACCGGCAGCAGGAACACCAGAGAGACCCTGGATTTCGACCGGGATAGAAGGACCAGCAGCCTGCTGAGCCTTTCCGAGTTCGTTGATCATGGCACGAACGCGACCGAATTCCTGACCCACCAAAACGATGTCGCCACGATGGAGCGTACCGCCCTGAACAAGAATAGAAGCCACAGGACCACGACCCTTGTCAAGACGAGATTCAATCACAATACCGCGTGCAGGACCATCAACCGGTGCCTTAAGTTCAAGCATTTCTGCCTGGAGCAACACGTTTTCGAGCAATTCGTCCACACCCGTACCCTGCTTAGCAGAGACTGGGCAGAACGGCACATCGCCGCCCCATTCTTCAGGCATCACGTCGTTCGCAACGAGTTCCTGCTTAACGCGTTCTGGATTGGCTTCGGGCTTATCGATCTTGTTGATCGCCACCACGAGCGGCACGCCAGCAGCGCGAGCGTGAGCGATAGCTTCCTTCGTCTGCGGCATCACGCCGTCGTCAGCAGCCACCACGAGAATGACCACGTCGGTCGACTGAGCACCGCGAGCACGCATGGCCGTAAAGGCTTCGTGACCCGGTGTATCGAGGAAGGTCACGATACCGCGCGGCGTCTTGACGTGATAAGCACCGATATGCTGGGTAATACCACCAGCTTCGCCAGCAGCCACCTTGGCACGACGGATATAGTCAAGCAAGGACGTCTTACCGTGGTCGACGTGACCCATGATGGTCACGACCGGCGGACGCGGCAAGGCTGGATATTCCGTGGTCTGCAATTCGCCGAGGATGGCCTCAGGATCGTCCGGCTTAGCAGCGATCGCATGATGCCCCATTTCTTCGACGATGAGCATGGCCGTATCCTGGTCAAGCATCTGGTTAATCGTCACCATCTGGCCCATCTTCATCAAGGTCTTGATGACTTCAGTTGCCTTCACGGCCATCTTGTAGGCAAGGTCGGCCACGCTGATGGTTTCAGGCACCTGGACTTCACGAACGATCTGTTCCTGAACCTGCTGAACCGGTTCAGCATGGCGGTTACGATCCTGGCTACGGCGACCGCGAGCAGTACGCCAACCCGTCTGACCGCTATCATCATCACCGCGCGTCTTGATCGTACGGCGATGCTGGCCTTCGTCAGCATAACGATCGTTGTTATTCTTGTTACCCTTCTTACGATCAGACGGATGACCCTTACGGCCACCTTCGTTACTGTTCGTAGATGGTGCTTCAGCGGCTGGACGCTGATTACGGTTAGCCTTCTTCTGCTTAGCTTCCTTTTCAGCGGCAGGCTTACCTTCACCCTTATTCGGGCGACGCTCTTCCTGCTTAGCCGGTGCCTTTTCAGCCACCTTTTCCGTCTTTTCGGCATTCTTAGCGGCCTTCTTGGCCGTCATCACGCCGCTCTTACGCGACATCATGGCACGAATATTACGGGCTTCTTCTTCCGCCTTACGACGGGCTTCTTCACGACGCTTACGTTCAGCGGCTTCCGCTTCCATACGCTTGGCAGTCGCAGCGGCCACTTCTGCATCGAGTTTGGCCTTTTCCGCTTCACGGCGGGCAGCCTTCAAAGCGGCTGCATCTTTTTCCTGTTCTTTCTTCAAAGCTTCCTCACGGGCACGGGCTTGTTCAGCTTCACGACGGGCGGCTTCCGCGCGTTCCTGAGCGGCCTTACGCTCAGCTTCCTCGCGGGCACGGGCTTCCTGAGCACGACGCTCGGCTTCTGCACGAGCACGAGCTTCAGCTTCTTCGCGGGCACGTGCCTCAGCAGCAGCCTTCTCTGCGGCTGCCTTTTCAGCAGCCTCACGGGCCAGACGTGCCTCTTCTGCGACACGTGCAGCTTCCTCGGCAAGAACCTGCGGGTTCTTTACGAATACGCGCTTGCGACGCACTTCAACAGGAATCGCACGAGCGCGACCCGAGCCATCCTGTTGCTTAACGACGCTCTGTTCCTTGCGGGTAACAGTGATCTTGCGCTGAGAGCTTTGCGTACGTTCTACGCGAAGGCTGTCAAGCAGACGGGCCATATCAGCTTCGCTGAGCACATCTGATTCACTCGCCTTATCGACACCTGCAGCCTTAAGTTGCGCCAAGAGTGTCTTGGCAGCCACTTTAAGATCCTGCGCAAATTCGTTTACCGTTTTGCTGGCCATAAATTCCTTACTCCTTGATGCACCCGTCGAATAGGCACATCGTTTGAAACAACGTACCAACCCTAAACGGCGTACATCTGCCGTGTCTATCCTCACCCAGACGGCCATCAGCCTTCAAAAGTTGGACGCACGACGATTAATCTATTCGCGGTCAAAGACTATGTTGATTTGACTTATCACCCTAAGTCGGGGTGCCGTCTTCGCCTTACTGCTTAAGCACCCCCATAGAACGTGACCGCTAGTTATTCGAACCAGTGTTCACGAGCGCGCATGATCAAATCGCTAGCACGATCCGCTTCGATGCCCGTCATTTCCACGAGGTCATCCGTCGCGAGCTCAGCCAAGTCATCAAGCGTTTTCACACCCTGACTCACGAGCTTGCTAGCGAGATCGTTATCCATGCCTTCAAGACCGAGCAACGGTTCATCAGCCTTGCGAAGATTTTCTTCACGCGTAATCGCATCGGCAAGCAACTTATTACGGGCACGCTGGCGCAATTCATCAACCGTTTCTTGGTCGAACGCTTCGATCGCGTAGAGTTCCTTTTCAGGCACATAAGCGATTTCTTCGATCGAGCAGAAGCCTTCACCAATCAACACATCAGCAGCAGCTTCGTCGAGATCAAGACTATCCATGAATTCAGCACGGATCTTAGCCACTTCTTCATCACGCTTCTGTGCAGCGACCGTTTCGGTCATGATATTGATCTGCCAACCCGTCAAATCGGAGGCCAAGCGAACGTTCTGACCAGAGCGACCAATAGCGATGGCAAGATTGTCTTCGTCGACCACCACTTCCATCGTGTGCGTTTCCTCAAGCATCACGATCGAACGAACCTTAGCGGGTTCAAGAGCACCCACCACGAACTGAGCCGGATCTTCATTCCAAGGCACGATGTCAACGCGTTCACCACCGAGCTCATTCGTCACGGCATTCACACGAGAACCACGCATGCCAACGCAGGTACCGATCGGGTCGATACGACGGTCGCGAGCATACACGGCGATCTTAGCGCGGGTACCCGGGTCACGTGCAGCGGACTTGATTTCAAGCAAACCTTCTTCAATTTCAGGCACTTCGAGTTCGAAGAGCTTCTTAATGAATTCAGGCGACGTGCGAGACAAGAAGACCTGCTGACCCTTGTTGGATTCACCGACATGATCCACATAGGCGCGCACGCGGTCACCCGTACGAAGGTTTTCGCGCGGGATCATGTGACTACGCGGCAAGCGAGCTTCCAAGCGACCGATTTCAACAATGGCATCGCCTTTGTCAATACGCTTGATCGTACCTGTCACGATGCTTTCGTTACGAGCCAAGAATTCCTTGAGAATCTGTTCACGTTCGGCATCACGAAGACGCTGCAAGATAACCTGCTTAGCATCCTGAGCAAAACGACGACCCGTCGTATCAACGTCAATCACTTCGATTTCACGTTCAATGAAGTCACCAGGCTGGATTTCAGGATATTCATCCGTCACGTCAGAATACATTTCCTGGCGATCGGGTTCCTGAAGACCTTCATCGTCAGCCACCACGAGCCAACGGCGAGCGGCCTTGAATTCACCCGTCACACGATCAACATGGACAACCACGTCAGCATCTTCACCGGGGAACTGGGCCTTCTTCACAGCGCTAGCAAGCGCAGCTTCGAGGACGCCGAAAACGGTATCCTTAGCAACATTCTTTTCGCTTGCGAGCACATCGACAAGCGCGAGCATTTCACGGCAGTTCATGGCATTTAACCTTTAAAGTTCAATTCAGCGAGAAGATTGGCACGATCCACATCAGAGAGCGGGAAAGTCACACGGACAGGCGGCACGTCGGCGGTCTTCTTCTTACGATTGCGAAGCGCAGCGGCGCTCGGCGTACGTGCGATGTCCACTTCAAAGAAGTCAAACGTAATGACTTCTGCGCCGGACTCACCTTCGATGCCCACGATGCGACCTTCGAGCTTACGACGACCGGCTTCAGGGAAGCCTTCGGCACGAAGCGGGGCAAAAAGCTCAACATGAGCCAGTTCGCCAACAAAACGTTCCCAGTCACGAGCACGCTTCAATGGGCGTTCAACCCCAGGCGAAGACACTTCAAGACGCTCGTAGGGAATATCTTCCACCGTAAAAAGATGGCTGAGCTGATCGCTCACACGTTCGCAATCTTCGAGCGAAATACCGCCTTCAGCGGTCGTATCGATCGTAACGCGAACCAAACCGCGGGCAAGGCGTTCAAGTTCCACGAACTCATAACCCATGCCTTCCACGGTACGTTCAACGAGCTCGTTAAGCGCTCCGGAATTGGTCATTGATCAAACTTCCTTTTGAAAAAACAACCGATCGTCACTAGACCGGCTTGGGCAGAGGAATCGTCATGATTTCCACTGCAATGAGCGAGTAGATGACCAAATCACATAGGTCATCCTGAAAAATTCCAAAAAAAAATGGGCAAACGCCCATTCGAAACCCTTTGTCGTCGGCGGTCCGTCTACAGCCTTGAGCGTTTGAACATTTCAACGCGGCCTCGGGATTCTCTTTCCGACAGGGTAACAGTCTTGCCTCACATCGCAAAACTGCCTGAACATCTTCAATGAAAACACGCAATCTCACGTTTGCTTGAGAAGCGTACGAATCATACCGCCAAGGGTTTTCATGAATGCCCCTGATTGTAGGAGAAAACGCGCCCCCGTGCAAGTGCCTAAAGCGCATTTTCTCCATCACAGGATGGGACTCTCCTATTATTGACGGCCGCCCTGACGACGACGTTGCGTCGGACGATCACTCATATCGCGAGCCTCCCAAAGAGGAACGCCTGTGCGGTCAGAACGCCCCGACTTAAAGCGCGTACCACGACGCGCTTCACGGGCTTCTTCCTCGGCTTGAGCACGCGCACGGGCACGCGCCTTTTCACGAGCGACAGCCTTTTCAGCTTTCTTAGCTTCAGCCTTTGCGGGCGCCGTTGCGGCCATCTTCTTTTCGGCTTCGTCAAGATCCAACATCCAAGCGCGAACTTCTTCTGGCGTCAACTCCATGCGCTTGCCACGAGGTAACGACTTCGGCAAAGAGACCGCACCATAGCGAACACGAATCAAGCGTGAAACAGTCATGCCTACCGCTTCAAACATACGACGCACTTCGCGGTTACGACCTTCGCGGATTTGGACGAGATACCAGTGATTCATCCCGGTACCGCCCTGGTCTTCAAGCTTATCGAACTTTGCGATCCCGTCTTCGAGTTCAATACCCTGTTGCAACTGAAGCATCTGTTCGGCTTCGAGTTCACCAATCACACGCACCGCGTATTCGCGATCAATTTCGTAACGGGGGTGCATCAAACGATTGGCCAAAGCACCCGACGTCGTAAAGAGCAACAAACCTTCGGTATTAAAGTCCAAACGACCGACAGCAACCCATCGAGCGCCAGATACACGCGGCAATCGAGCAAAGACTGACGGACGACCTTCAGGGTCATCACGAGAGACAATTTCGCCCGCCATCTTGTGGTACATCAACACACGCGGCGTCGAAGACGCTTGCATATTACGGCGAACCAAACGACCTTCAACACGAATCATATCGGCAGCCGTCACACGGTCACCCACCGTGGCCGTCTGCCCATTCACAGTAACGACACCCGAAGCAATTAAGGCCTCCATGTCACGACGAGAACCAAGACCAGCCTCAGCCAACACCTTCTGCAGCTTTTCGGTCGGCAAATCCATCGGACTCTGCTGCTTACGTGCACGGTCAATAATATCTAGCGCGATCGGACGATCAGCAAAACCAGCGTAACCATCCGCCTCAGCTTCCATATGACCAAAGGCAGCGCGTGGAGACGCTAAATCAGCGCGTTCAGAAAACGGGGCTTCATCACGCTGGCGACGCGTGCGCGAGAGATTCCCTTCGCCAGGACGACGAAATGGCGTACGCTTACGCTCATTCTGTTGCGGACGACGGCCGCGCGTATTATTCGTGTTTCTCAAAATCAATCTCCTTCTGAAGAGGCACAAGCTCTTCGTCCGTCACCGCGTCTCGCGGATCTCCCACCGACAATAAAAAGTCGGGCAAAGTCTCGGCATCAAGACTTGGCAGATCTGCAAGACTTTTGAGACCGAGGTCATTCAAAAATTGTTTCGTGGTACCAAGTAAAGCTGGTCGACCAGGACTTTCACGATACCCTACCGTTTCAATCCAGCCTCTTTCTTCAAACTGACGTAATGTCGCTGGATTAATCGTTACGCCACGTAGCTCTTCAATATCACCACGAGTAACCGGTTGACGATAAGCCACAATGGCTAACGTCTCCATGGCAGCACGAGTATATCGCTGAGGTTTTTCGTCAGAAAGGCGAAGTAAAAATGGACCAGCGTCGACAGCTGTTTGAAACCGCCATCCATCCGTTAACTCCACCAAGACCATGGCTCGAGAAGCCCAAAAGGCTTGAAGACTTAACAGATGTTCTTTGACCGTTTTAGCACTCAATCGATCGTCAAATAACCGACGCAGATCTCGCACCGACACAGGACGCTGCGCGCTTAAAAGGGCAGCCTCGATGATGTATTGAGGATCTGTAGAAGGCATATCGACAGCAAATTGAAGCAGAAACTGCGCTCATTGTAAGAAATGCAGCAAACAAAAGAAAGATCCCGCAGGCCTGAGTGCTCTACGGGATCCCTATCTATGTTGACCTATGTTGCGTCAACCATGACTCAGGCTCATCTGCTGGGTCATCTGTAACCTGGCGGAAGGAGTGGGATTTGAACCCACGATACGGTATAACCGTATACCGGATTTCGAGTCCGGCGCATTCGACCTCTCTGCCATCCTTCCATCATCTGCTGATGATTAGAGGATGAATATTACAGAACCTATGTTGTTTTGTCAACGAACAGACTCTGAAAAAAAGGGGAGCACGAAAAAACGTACACCCCCTTATCGTTCTCAATCGAATGACTTGATCGGCTACTTAGTGAGCAAAGAGACCGTCTTCGGTCGGACGCAACACTTCAACACCGCCCATGTACGGACGGAGTGCTTCGGGCACCGTCACGGAACCATCAGCGTTCTGATAGTTTTCAAGCACGGCTACCAACGTACGACCCACAGCGAGACCGGAACCATTCAAGGTATGGACATACTGCGTCTTGCCATTTTCGTCCTTAAAGCGAGCACCCATACGGCGAGCCTGGAAAGCTTCGCAGTTAGAGCAGGACGAAATTTCACGATAGGTATTCTGAGCTGGCAACCAGACTTCAAGGTCATAGGTCTTCGTAGCACCAAAGCCCATATCACCCGTCGACAAAGCAACAACGCGATAGGGGAGACCCAACTTCTGAAGAATACCTTCAGCATTACGCGTCATTTCTTCGAGATCGTCATAAGAATGTTCTGGACGAACAATGCGAACCATTTCAACCTTATCGAACTGGTGCTGACGAATCATACCGCGGGTATCACGACCATAAGCCCCAGCTTCAGAACGGAAACACGGCGTATGAGCGGTCACCTTAAGAGGCAGATCCTTGTAGCTCATCATCATGCCAGCGACCTGATTCGTAAGGGTCACTTCAGCGGTCGGAACAAGATACATCTGTTCCTGATCGCCATAAGCACCGCCCTTCTTAGCGGCAAAAAGATCTTCTTCGAACTTAGGCAACTGCCCAGTACCCTGCATCGTGGAAGCAGACACAATATACGGGGTATAGCATTCGATATAGCCATTTTCACGCGTGTGCGTGTCAAGCATGAACTGAGCCAAAGCACGGTGCAAACGACAGATCTGACCACGCATAAAAGCAAAGCGGCTACCCGATTCCTTAGCGGCCGTATCAAAGTCGAGGCCAAGCGGGCTACCCACGTCCACATGATCCTTGACTTCGAAATCAAACTGACGCGGCGTACCCCAGCGACGAACTTCAACATTTTCCGTTTCGTCCTTACCCACAGGCACGCTTTCGTGCGGGAGGTTCGGGATACGGAGCATCATATCGTTCAAACGCGTACGGATATCTTCAAGTTCAGCTTCAAGCTTAGAAAGTTCTTCAGGAATCTGAGCAGCTTCAGCCATCAAAGCAGAAGCGTCTTCACCATTCTTCTTAGCCATGCCGATCTGACGGGAAAGCGTATTGCGCTTTTGCTGCAGATCTTCGGTCTTGGTCTGCACGGTCTTACGAGCAGCTTCAAGTTCGTTGAATTCTTGTTCTGGGAAAGTAAAGTTGCGCGTAGCAAGACGGGCAACCACTTCAGGGAGCTGCTTACGCAGCATCGTCAGGTCGAGCATTATGATTACCTTTAAAGTTGCTGACATAAAAGTCAGCAGTCAGAAGTCGATCTTTTAATTTTCCCCTTTTATCGGAGAAAAGGCAAATATTGCCTCAAATTCCTTGCCCACGACGTCGTGCCTTACCTTGGCGACGCGCTTCTTCATTTAAGGCTTCAAGGCGAGCGAGTTTTTCAGAGATCTTAATTTCAAGACCTCGATCAACAGGCTTATACCATTTCATACCTTCTAAGCCCTCAGGCAAATACACCTCACCCGCAGCAAAGGCGCCAGGTTCATCATGAGCATATCGATAGCCATCCTTATAACCAAGATCCTTCATGAGTTTGGTAGGCGCGTTACGAAGATATAAAGGTACCGGACGACTACGATCCGTTTTGACAAACGCTCGCACCGCGTTGTAGGCGTTATAGACCGCATTACTCTTAGGTGCACAAGCTAGATAAACTACCGCCTGCGCAATCGCGAGCTCACCTTCGGGCGACCCTAGACGCTCGTATATCTCAGCCGCTTCAACCGCTAATTGTGTGGCACGCGGATCAGCTAAAGAGATATCTTCAATAGCCATACGCACCACGCGTCGCGCAATGTAACGAGGGTCACATCCCCCGTCAAGCATACGACACATCCAATACAAGGCTGCATCAGGATCAGACCCACGCACAGACTTATGCATAGCACTAATCTGATCGTAGAAATTGTCACCGCCTTTATCGAAACGACGAAGAGTAGCTGGCAGTGTCTTACGCAAAAACGCAGCGTCGACCTCAGTCATATGACGTTCCATCGCCATCGTACAGGCGACGTCAACCGCATTCAGTAAGCGACGAGCATCCCCATCAGCGAGCTCAACCATGACCCCTTTCGCGTCATCTGTCACCGTTAAGTCAGGGAATTCTTTTTTTAGAGTGCGCTCAAGTAAAAAAGTCGCCTCATCGGATTTAAGACTCTGTAATTGGTACACCGTTGACCGACTCAACAAAGCCGAATTCACTTCGAAGCTTGGATTTTCGGTCGTTGCCCCAACAAAAATAAAGAGCCCAGACTCGACATGAGGCAAAAAGGCATCCTGCTGACTTTTGCTAAACCGATGCACCTCATCGACAAAGAGTAAGGTCGGACGCCCAGTAAGTCGCATCGTTTCTTTTGCAGCATCGACGGCATCACGAATATCTTTGACGCCCCCCAAAACAGCTGATATCGAGATGAACGGTAGACCGAAAGCAGAGGCCATCAACCTAGCCAGCGTCGTTTTACCAACGCCAGGCGGCCCCCAAAGAATCATCGAATGTGGACGGTGTTGCTCAAAAGCAGTCCGTAAGGGAGCACCAGTCCCTAAGAGATGCGTTTGCCCAACGACCTCATCTAATGTTTGAGGACGCATGCGTTCAGCCAATGGACGAAGCATAGGCTGAGACTCTGGTATCGCCGTCGTAGACGGTTTGGCTTTTGAAGGTGTTGTTGGCGGAAGTAGATCGTCGCCAAAAAGATCGCTTGTACTCATGCGGAGTACTCTAGCAAAAATTGAAAAAGAAGGTATGGTTCGAGTGTACACAAACCAAGAATAGCAAAAACCCCCAGCTTCTTTCGAAACCAGGGGTTTTTAATTTGTGAGCCTGACGATGTCCTACTTTC
>CALEAW010000023.1 GCA_937943605.1 uncultured Sutterella sp.
AAAAAAAGGGGGTGTTGCAAAGTTCAGGAGAACCTGACTTTTGCAACACCCCCTTCTATTCAAACATAGCTGAAAGCTAAAGTTGAAGGGCTTAAAATCAACTCTTTAAATCGACTCAGATACCATATCAATCGCCCCACAAGGACATTCATTCGCGCAAATGCCACAACCCTTGCAGTATTCGTAATTGATTCTGAACTTCTTACCAGGTCCTAACTTAATAATTGCATTATCTGGACAAACACCATAACAGTTGTCACACTCAAAGCAATTGCCGCAGGACATGCATCGGCGAGCCTCAAACAGCGCATTATCCTCCGTTAAGCCTTGAACAACCTCATCAAACGTCGTCTGTCGACGAATAATGTCAAGTTGTGGGCGAACTAATTTTGGAGCATCTGCGTAGTACCAAGTATTGAGACGTGCATAGGTCGCTGGTTGCATTGGTTCTTTCGCCACGTGTGCTTCGCCGCGTAACCAAGCATCAATCTGGCGTGCGGCACGCTTACCGTGACCAATGGCAACGGTGACATTACGATCACCAGGCACCATATCACCACCGGCAAAAATACCCGGACACCCCGTCATAAAGCCAGCATCAACCTCAACAGAGCCATCCTTCATAACCAACCCCTTAATTCCTTCAAGAAATTTCAAGTTAGTTTCCTGACCTAAGGCTAAGACCACACTGTCAGCAGTCACTGTCTCAAACTCACCAGTTGCCTGCAGTTGACCATTTTCATCTAAGGCCATCTTTTCAATTCTGATCTCCCCTTCATCAGCATGGGCAATCGTTGATAGCCACTTCATCGATACACCTTCTTCGATGGCCTCTTCGATTTCAAATTGATGTGCAGGTGCTCGGTCACGGGTACGACGATACACAACTAAAGGCTCAGCCCCTAAACGACGAGCTGTACGCGCGACGTCAATAGCAGTATTACCACCGCCATAAACAACAACACGACGCCCTAACATCGGTTGCTCTTCACCTTCCATCGAACGCAACACTGAAACGGCATCAAGAACATGAGCCGCATCACCCGCGGGGATATAGGCGCGCCTAGCCAAGCTAGCACCAACACCAAGAAATACCGCATCAAAGTGACCGTCGCTCATTTCGGCTGCGAGATCTTTCACCTCGCAAGCCAACTCGATCGTGACACCTAAAGCCTTAATACGTTCAATTTCTCGATCTAATACTTCTCTTGGTAAACGATACTTAGGGATGCCATAACGCATCATGCCACCTGCTGCCTCAGCACCCTCTTTCACGCACACCGTATGCCCCATGCGAGCAAGATGATAAGCCGCAGAAAGCCCAGCAGGCCCCGCACCAACAATCAATACGCGCTTACCCGTTGTCTGAGCTGGCTTTTCAAACTGCCAACCTTTCTCAAGAGCATAGTCACCTAAAAAGCGTTCAACTGCATTAATACCAACAGACTCATCTAACTGTCCGCGGTTACAAGCTGATTCGCACGTATGGTAACAAACTCGCCCCATACAAGCAGGAAACGGATTATCTTCAACAATTTTCTGCCAAGCCGCCTGATAATCCCCACTTTCAGCATGGTACAACCACGCCTGGCACTGCTCCCCGGCAGGACATTTTGCATTGCAGGGTGGCAATCGATTGACATAGACGGGCCTTAGAGTACGCCACGTACCTGTACGATTGGCTAAAGATGAACCGACATCAAGCGTAATCGCAAAAGGTTTGCTGCTCACTGACATCTCCTGAATTGATTAAAACTGATGGGCGCGTTCATCGCCCTGAACTGCTGTTGGATGGGCATCCACCTCTTCGTCATCCAACAAACCGTAATCACGAATATTTCGGTCTGCCATCGCTTGAATTCGGGCAATCACCTCTGGATTCGCAGCCTTTCCAAACAAATGGGCAAAACGCTTCTGCGGTTTTAAATAACTCTCAACAGGTTCCTGGCGACGAATTTTATTAACATTAGTCACCACACCATATTCAGCCTCAAACACAGGAAAAATTCCTGTTTGCTGTGCCAATCGAGCCATTTGAATGGTCAAGCCAGAGGCATGCCCCCAACCAAGTGGGCATGGAACCAAAATATGGATATAACGAGCCCCCTTCATGCTCATGGCCTTGATCACCTTACGTTCAAGATCACGAAGGTCTGCAACGGTTGCAGTCGCAACGTATGGAATACCGTGGGCCATTGCAATTAAAGGCACATCCTTACCTTGTCCCCAAGCATTCCCTGGCTCATCACCAACAATCTGCGTGGTTGCAGTTCTAGCAGCAGGTGGTGTCGCCGACGAACGCTGAACCCCAGTGTTCATATAAGCTTCGTTGTCATAGCAGATATACAACACATCATCATTACGTTCAAACATCCCGGACAAGCAACCAAAACCAATGTCCGTCGTTCCACCATCACCCCCCATTGCAATAACACGGGTAGGTGTTGTACCTGCTTTTTTGGCACGCACCTTAAAAGCTGCCGCCATCCCAGTAGCAACAGCAGCCGTATTGCCAAAAAGAGAATGGAACCATGGCAACTGCCAACTAGTTTCAGGATATGGCGTAGAAAAGACTTCTAAACAACCCGTCGCATTCGCCGCTGCCACATTTCCATTCGCTGCGCGCATAGCAGCATCGACAGCATAACGAGCACCTAAAGCTTCTCCACACCCCTGACAAGCACGATGACCCGATGTCAAAGCATTGATACGCTCCATCGATGCCTGACCTGATCTTTCATTAGGTGCCAATAAACGATTCCCAACAGTAAAAGTCCCCGTTTGGTAAAAATGCACTACTTCTGACATGGTTCTTATACCTCCTCACCACGGAGAATCTTTCTAGCGTTAACATCCTTGTTCAACGCTTCAGGCACAGGACCAATATGGCGTTCCATGGCTTCTCTAGCAATCTGTCGGTCAACTAACTCTTGATCCAAATCCAAAAAGACTGTTTCATCTAATAGCGTACCTTGTACAGCCTTTTCAAATACCGTGCGTAAACTTTGCTTTGTTACAGCACGACCACCTAAGCCAGCAATCACTGAACGTAGCTCAACATCTGTCTTTCTCAACGCCTTCAAAACATCTAAATAAAGCGCACCGCCACTACCCGCACTAACCATGCGTTCCAAAACGATCGCCGTTTTCACATGTTGAAGTGCCGCTTTGACTTCCTCTGTTGGGAAAGGACGGTAGCACTTTAAGCCAACAACCCCGATCTTCACGCCCGCATCGCGCATCTCGTCTACGGTGTCCTTAATCGTTCCAAGAATGGATCCCATAGCAAAGACACACACCTCAGCATCATCCATTCGATAAGAACTCAACAGGCCACCAGACAATCGGCCAAATTGTTCTTCAAAGTCACGTGCTGTTTTTTCAATCACGGGCATAGCATCCATCATGCGACGATGAGCTAACCAGCGCACTTCAGTGAATGCCTCTGGCCCAACCATGGCACCAATAGAGTATGGATTTTTAGGATCTAGAACTTGTCTTGGTACATATGGCGGTAAAAAAGCATCTACTTCATCTTGCGTTGGGATATCCATACGCTCAAAAGCATGAGTCAACACAAAACCATCCATACAAACCATAACTGGCAAAGATATTTCTTCAGCGATACGGAAAGCCTGGATATGTAAATCAACCGCTTCTTGATTGGTTTCGGCAAAAAGTTGAATCCAACCACAATCTCTCTGACTCATCGAATCAGAATGATCATTCCAAATATTGATAGGTGCACCAATCGCACGATTAGCCACCGTCATAACAATAGGTAACCCTAAACCGGATGCGTTATAAACTGCCTCCACCATAAACAGCAACCCTTGAGAGGCAGTTGCCGTATAAGCGCGAGCCCCTGCAACAGAGGCACCAATCGCCACAGAAATTGCAGCGAATTCACTTTCTACGTTGATATACTCACAATCTTGAAGCGTACCCTTACGGCATAAAGCACCTAATGCTTCCACGATATGAGTTTGCGGAGAAATCGGATAAGCACAGACGACCTCAGGGCGACAAAGAGCCACTGCCTGTGCAACACCCTGACTACCCTCGAGTTGCTTAAGCATGAACACCTCCGATCATAGAGAGAACTGATTCATAAGCCAACGTGGCAACTTCCGCATTTGCTTGAGCAATACGACCCTTAAACTTTTCGTTGTACGCAGCTATAACACTATCCAACTTCATCGATCCCGTCATAGCTGCCATCCCAGCTAACATACCTGCTCCAGGCAAAGGGCGACCAATTTTTTCCATAGCAAAACGCGTCGCTGGCACACATAAAACATGACCTTTCGGCAAGCGTGCTTCTAGCTCTTGTAAACCTAACTCCTGAACCGTCGAACCAGAATTTATCAGAACATAACCATTAGGACGCAAGCCTTTAAATACATCCACGCTATCCAAAAGAGTTCTATCCTGCACTAAGACAACATTAGGCTCTAAAACAGGCTCTCTTAAGCGGATTTCTTTGGAGTCCAATCGTGCAAACGCCACCACGGGCGCCCCCGTACGCTCAGACCCGAAGCTTGGAAATGCTTGAGCGTAATGTCCCTCCATAAATCCTGCCAATGCCAACATTTCTGCCGCGGTTACGACACCTTGTCCGCCACGACCATGAATGCGAATTTGGAACACGCTAGTCCCCCTGTAAAAAGTCATCGTCATCTCCTATCGCTGAAACAGCCTATTAGAGATGTCGCTCGTTTGGATCCCGATCGTCAATTATTAAGCCGGTTCCTATCTCAAAAGACCCCTAACTCTACCAAGATTGACACGAGAATAATCAATAATTATGTTTGATTGTATTAGCGAGTGAGACCTATCGTCTGTACTTTTTATGCTAATCCTCACGTCTATTATTCAACAGTAGCCATCCTAACCATAAGTATGCTTACTTTCCGTCCTCTAGTAGCCTGTGCCATAGTTTTTTTGACAAGCTGTACTTTTCTACCCACTACTTCGTCATTAGGACAGAATGACTGGCGATCTCCCCTTGAAGGTCGAAAATTAATAATGAAACAAACTGTCAAAGGGCATATGACTTTTGTTTGTTCGTATGACCAACAAGGCTTCTATTGGAAGTTTGCACATCCTTCTGGAACCCTCTTCAAAGGATCCAAAAAAGTCGGAACGCTTAATCCTGACTGGAGCATCACTTCTATACAGCAACAAAACTTAAAAATGCGGCTCATCGCAAGTGGGCCTATTGAGAGAACTTTCGATTTACGAGATGCACTTTTTCAAGTTGAATCCCACAAAAATGGACCATACGCCAACGTGCGCTACATCGAACGTACACAATCTCGCGGTGGTATGCCTCTCACAAAATGCTCAGCTTCGCAACAAGGACAAACCTTAAAGAGACCGTTTGAAGCCCAATACATTTTTTGGCGCTAACTCTTTACTTGAGAATACAATGACTTAATTTCGTCAAAAACACATCTTTTCGTCGATATTTTTTGCTAAAATTAACAGTCTTTACTACTAAATTAATCGGAGAAGCTATTCATGGTTCCTGCCGCTACGACGGTCGGAGGCTATCTGCAAAGCCTTCCTAACGATCGACGCGTTGCTATGGCGCGAGTCTGCAGCATGATCCGCCGCTCTGCCCGTGGCGTTCGCGAAAGTATGCGCTTCGGTCTTGCTTTTTATGAGCTCGACGGTCCCATTTTTGCTGTTGAATCTCATGAGAAGTCACTCATTCTGTACTTAGCAGAAAAAAGTGTGATTGACGATTTTGAAGGAAAGATCAAACATATCAATCCTGATCGTTGCTGTATCGAATTTCCAGATCTCAACTGCCTTCCGCTAGACGTTGTTGAAAAAGTTGTTCGCGCTTCCCTTGCGAGTCGACGAGCCAGAAAAGGACAGGAGATGCCCACACAGGCAGATCTTGTTACGTTATGGGGCATTAGTGAAAAGGATGCTGAAGCAGCACCCCCTATTGTGCGGATTACGATTCCTCGAGAAGAAGATCAACAATAAAACATCGATATCTATTTTGTTGATAAAAAAGCACGCCTTCGCGTGCTTTTTTTGTTGATCATTCAAATTCTCTGCGAATCCAAACCTCTATGTAATGACTTACTTCTTGCGGACATTCTGTTAGTGGCCAATGAAAACAACTTACGACGCAAAAGGCACCATTCTCCAATCCCTTAATCCAGCTTTGCATTTTATCTGCTGAAGTGAATGTTCCATTTGAGGCACCAATCACCAAAACAGGCTGTTTAAATCTTTCAAAATGAGGTGTATCTCTAGACACCTCTAGTAAGTCTCTAACGTAATGAGCTGTATGAATATGCTCAAGATCTTTTAACGGAGATGAATATTCCTTGATAAACGCTTGTAGTTCATCACCTCCTTTAGACAACATCTCTCTGGCATGTTGGTCATGTTGACGAAGACTGTAATGAGGTAGCCTGCGTTCAAAGCCCATGGCATTACCTAACCTTGCCAAAAACTCTACCCCTAACAGAATCCATCGTTTCTTTTTTTGTGCTCTCACCGAAGGCATTAATGCCTGAGTCACCAACGGATCTAACAATACAACCCCTGCCACTCGGTCTGGGTATAACACTGCTGTTTGCATAGCAATTTGTGCACCTAAGCTATGCCCTATCAGAATCGCCTTAGTCACCCCAACATCATCTAGGACAGACACAATATCCGACGCATGTTGCTCTAACGTCGCTTTAACCTTAGAATCGCTCGCACCATGTCCGCGTAAATCTAAACGAAGAAGCTGCCATTTCTTTCGTAATTCTGTATTTTCAGTGAATTCCTCCCAACGACTCGCATTAGAACCAACCCCATGAATTAAAACAATCGTCCCACACGTTGTTGATTCTGTCGTCTGCGCTATGGCATAGCTTATGTTTCCATTTGGGAGACTAAGGTGATATCTAGATTCACCAGCCACCAAATCAAACAACAAATCTGTACGCATTTTTATTTCACCTAATTTTGTCGACAGCGTTCGAGCCACCGGTAAACCGTGCGTTCACTCACCCCCAATTGGCTTGCTAGACTAGCTCGAGACCCTTTCCACCCCAACAGAAGATGCTTTATTCGTTCTTCTTCTGTCTCTTCAATCTCAGAAAAGTCATCAGTCGCTTTTTCCATAAACAAATCTTCCTTTTCTAAGATAGGTGCTTGACTAAAAATAGCCGCACGTTCAAGTACAGCCTGCAATTCCCGCACATGTCCAGACCACGAATGCCCTATCAAAGCTTCCATCGCCCTATCCGACAGACAAACATCCAAACCCTTAACTCTCAGCTCCTTCAGAATAAGTCGACATAACTCTGGTATATCTTTGGTTCTTTGATCCAAACCGGGCACAACCAAAGCTCCCACCGAAAACCTATAGAACAGATCCTCACGTAACACACGATTCTCTAATAAAGTCTCCAACGATAATCTCGTACTACCGATCAGTCTTAAGTCAGCGCGTTCGGTTCGCTCCCCATCAGTACATAACCAGCTTCCCGTCTCAACCAACCGTAACAACGCTGTCTGCATCGTCCAAGACAAATCTTCTACACCTCGTAAATACAGCGTTCCACCTGACAAAGCAAAAGGAGCAGTCAGACTTAATTCACGGCTTAATTTTTCTGGCGTTAAATCTCGACAATCAACCGTAACAAATGAGTGTGCTGCTCGACGTGAATTCTCATGCAACAAACGCGCAAACTCCTCCTTACCTGACCCCGCTGGCCCAGAAAATAAAAGAGGGACGTCTAACGCTGTTACGCGAGCAATTTTCTTTAACAGCGCTTTTACAGACGATGACTCAGCAACAATTCCCTTTATATGCAAAGGTTCCGTTGAACCGCTCCTATCTACTACCGACTCCATAAACAACAGTAAACGGCCGTCAGCCGCCCTTAATGGAGTACTTTGCAACTCTAAATACTGCACTCCCGTCGGACCAAATTCACGTCGAAGAATTGTCTCAACCTGACCTGAGGCTAATGTTTTTTCCAAAGGACACTGCTCACCACACTCTGAACAACGATCTGCTTTATGAAACAACAACTCATAACAAGTGCGCCCCGCAAAATCTTGACGCCCATATCGACGTATAAAAGCGCGATTAGCATACGCCACAGAATAATCGGGACGAATCAACAATCGAGGATCGTCAAACGCATCCAAAACAGTTTTTAACTCTGATGTCACTGTCATTTACGTCACCACTTATGTCAGTATGACTGACATACTGACACAAACCATCATTTTTCGTCAATGTCCAATCGGTTATTGGAGGTTTTGCCCTAGCACAAGTTCCTCACCAGATTTAGCATTGCACCAACGATTTTGTCACTAGTACCCACATCATGAAAACAAACGTCATCACAACAAAAAAGCCCAAACTGATTGTCGAGATCGCACTCGTCATCTGTTGCAAGCTTTTGTTTATTTTTGGGCTTTGGTATTTCTTTTTCAGCCCAGAACATCGACCAGAGGTGACTTCCGACGTTGTTAGCTCCGTGATATTCGGGAACCACACATCATCTTCCCCAAACAATCCAACCAACCAATAACATCAGGAGTCCTCATGATCCCGTCTGATCTTGTTGACCTGTCCCGCCTTCAATTTGCGGTGACCGCGATGTATCACTTCATTTTTGTGCCTTTAACGCTTGGACTCTCGTTCATGCTCGTGGCCATGGAAGTGACGTACGTCATTACTGGCAAAGAAATTTATAAAGACATGACCCGTTTTTGGGGCAAGCTTTTTGGTATTAACTTTGCCCTGGGTGTTGCGACAGGCATCACCATGGAATTCCAGTTTGGTACAAACTGGGCATATTACTCTCACTACGTCGGTGACATCTTTGGTGCCCCACTGGCCATCGAAGGCTTGATGGCCTTCTTCCTTGAATCCACCTTCATTGGTCTTTTCTTCTTCGGCTGGAACCGCCTATCCAAAGGAAAGCATCTTGCCGCAACCATTATGATGGCCTTGGGTTCTAATCTTTCCGCGCTTTGGATTCTCGTTGCTAATGCATGGATGATGAATCCCGTAGGGGCTGAATTCAATTTCCATACTATGCGCATGGAAATGGTGGATTTCTGGGCTGTGATTACCAATGAGTGGGCTCAAGCCAAATTTGTCCACACGGTCGCCGGTGGCTACATGACGGGGGCTATTTTTGTCATGGCCATTTCCGCCTTCTACATGCTTCGCCGTCAAGACGTCCAATTCGCTCGTTCTTCCTTCCGTTTAGCTGCTGCTTTTGGTGTCATCGCCACCATCATGACTGTTCAGATGGGCGACGAATCTGGTTATCTCGTCACCAAGGATCAACCGTCCAAGATCGCTGCTATGGAAGCCATCTGGGAAACGCATGAAGCACCTGCTCCTTTGACCCTTTTTGCTATTCCTGACGAAAAAGCTCAAATGAATCACGCTCAAATCGACGTGCCTTGGCTTTTTGGTCTAATGGGAACGCGTTCGTTATCTACCGAAATCCCAGGCATTAAAGAACTGACTGCACAAGCTGAAGCCCGTATCGTAAACGGTCAAAAGGCCATTGAGGTTCTTGAAGCGCTTCGCAAGGATCCTAATAATGCTCAGTTGCGTGAAGAGTTCCTTGCTATCCGTGATGACCTTGGATTTGGTCTTTTGCTTAAGCGCTATACCAATAACGTGGCCGAAGCTACGCCTGAAATGATCAAACAGGCCGCAGCTGACACAATCCCATCCGTCACTCCCATGTTTTGGTCCTTCCGCTTGATGGTGGGCGCCGGTTTGGCAATGGCTTTTGTATTCATCCTTGGCTTGTACTTCTCTGCAAAGAATGTTATCGCCGAAAAAACCTGGTTCCTTCGCTTAGCCGTTTTGGCACTTCCCTTGCCTTGGATTGCATCTGAAGCAGGTTGGTTCGTCGCTGAATTCGGTCGTCAACCATGGACAATTTATAACGTGTTGCCAACGCACCTCTCTGTGTCTGCGCTTTCGACAGGTGATGTTGTTGGCTCGCTGATTGGTTTCGGTGTTCTCTACACGGCACTTCTCATTGTCGAAATGTGGTTGATGATTCGCATTGGTCGCAAGGGCCCAAGCTCCCTTGGTACGGGTCGTTATCACTTTGAACGCAAATAAGCCGAGGAACTAAACATGATTGATTATGAAATCCTCAAAGTAATTTGGTGGCTCTTTATCGGAGTCCTCCTCGTCGGCTTTGCCATCATGGACGGCCACGACATGGGTGTAGGTACGCTTTTACCTTTCTTAGGTAAAAACGACACCGAACGCCGCATCATGATTAACTCCGTTGCTCCCCATTGGGACGGCAACCAAGTTTGGCTAATCACAGGCGGCGGTGCTATGTTCGCTGCCTGGCCCTTGATGTACGCTACAGCTTTCTCTGGCTTCTATTGGGCCATGTTACTGGTGCTAATGGCATTAATTTTCCGCCCAGTTGCTTTTGACTACCGTTCAAAAGTTTCTGCTACAAAATGGAGATCTAGCTGGGATTGGATGCTCTTTATTGGTTCCGCAGTACCTCCGATCATCTTCGGTGTTGCATTCGGTAACTTGCTTCAGGGTGTTCCATTTCATATCGATGACACGATGCGCCCGATCTACACAGGCTCCTTCTTTGGCTTGCTCAACCCCTTCGGTCTCTTGTGTGGCATCTTGTCCTTGATCATGATCATTTTCCACGGAGCTAATTATTTGGTCCTCCGTACGGAAGGCGCTCTTCAGCAGCGTGCTCGCTCCATAGCTTTTATCACAGGTCTCTTATCAGCTGTTTTATTTGCAGTCGGCGGCATTTGGACCTGGATGGGAATTGATGGCTATGTGGCTGTTGCTGGTCTCGATCCAGCGGGGCCTGCTAATCCGTTAGCTAAAACCGTTGAAATCCAAGCAGGTGCTTGGTTCAGCAACTACAGCACGGTTCCCGCATTGTGGCTTGTACCAGCTATTGGCATCTTAGGTACGATCTGTGGTGCCTTCTTGATCCGTCTCAATAAGGCAGGGATGGCGATCATTTCGTCCTCCGCAGCTTTACTCGGCATCATTTTGACCCCACTTGTCGCGATGTTCCCATTCATCATGCCATCCTCAAGTCAACCTAATGCCGGTCTGACCATTTGGGACTGCACAAGTTCTCCGTTGACACTAGAAATCATGTTCTTCGTCACATTGATTTTCTTGCCTCTCGTCCTGATTTACACCAGCTGGGCTTACAAAGTCATGAGCGGCAAGTTAAACGGTGAATATATCGAAAAGAACACGCATTCTTTGTATTAATCGTCACTTAATCTGTCACTAACTATAGGAGCTGGTTAAATACCAGCTCCTCACTCAAAAGGAGTGATCATGGCTTACTTTTACTGGGCAATGGGACTTGCATTCGCCATCCTTCTCGCCGCTGTCTTTGAAGTAGTGAAAGCTAAGAATGAAACCGAATAGCCCTATCTCGGCTGAAACACCCCCGTCAAAATGGATAGGGGTACTCCGCGGACTATCTATATTTGCAGCCGCCTTCGTTGTCGCTCTTGTTGTGATTTACCCCAGAGGAATTGCCACTGATGGCATTTCCGTTCCTCATGGTTGGTTTGTCTTAATGATGATCGGCATGAGCATTTGTTGGATTAGTGGTTTTGGATTTATTCCACACAACCGTTGGCTCAGATATACATTTTCGCTTCCAGTCGGTTGGATCCTACTAATTATCGGAGCTTGGAAAGTTTTCGCTTAAGGAATTCTCATGTCGAATCAAAATTCTCTTTACGCGCGCATCGGTGGTGAAGAGGGAGTCATTCGGCTCGTTCAAGCCTATATTGAGGCTTTGAAAACACTCCCTGAAGCTCAAAACTTACGTAACATTTACCCAAAAGATTTATCCAAATACGAAAGCCGAATGGTGGAGTATCTTAGTACTTGGTTAGGTGGACCCGCACTGTATCAAGCACGACATGGACTCCCTATGCTTCGTGAAACACACCGTCATTTCCCTATCGATAGTGACGCGCGTGATGAGTGGATGTTATGCATGCGAACCGCATTAGAGCAGACTATCGATGATTCCGACTTTCGTCTTTATTTAGAGGGAGCCTTTTGGCGAATGGCTGATAGTCTCATTACTAAATAACTACGAAAAACATAAAGGGGTGTTGCAAAGATCAGGCCAATCTGCCCAAATTTTGCAAATCTAGTTCAGTAAGATCTGACACCTAAACACAAAGCG
>CALEAW010000024.1 GCA_937943605.1 uncultured Sutterella sp.
TGTTAACAGCCAGGCATTCTGAGACTTGAAGCCCCACTTTGATGAGACCAGTCCCCACGAGGTTGATACTGGTTAACCAACATTGAAATGAGACTGGATGCTTAGAATGCCTGATACTTTATGCCTTAGCTGAAACGATACCGCCCACCACGTGTGAGACATGAAACCACATTGAGTGAGAGTCTTTACCTTGGCACAATGAAATGGCGTAACTATGCAAAGTTCTCGACGCCATAGCGTACGGATTCGTTGGCAACACGCCTGAAACTATCGCCCAATGCTCTGCGAGACGTGATACCCAAATTGGAGAGAGGATACCACGGTTAATTGAACCACGATACCAACATAACTGAGACTACAAAGCCACATCTTTCTATGTTAACAACAGAGTGATACTGGATAACAGAAGGGAGATTCATAATACCTATCACTATCAGATTCGGCCATTCTCAATTGTGGAGGAGGTGTTTTCATCATTTTCCACTTCACAAAGGAGGGACAGATGCCGAAATCTAAAATCTCCAAACCGGAAGTTAAACAGCCACGGGTTGTTTTACGATCTTCTGTTGCCGAAATTTTGTCAGCCTATGACAAACAAATTTACTCTGTAGAGCAAGCCGCGCAGATGCTCGGCGTTTCTCGCCCTACATTTTTCCGTCGACTGAAAGCCTGGCGCGAAACAGGTAAGATTCCGCCCCATGGGAACAATGGACACGCCCCATCCAACAAGATCCCTGATGAAACGCGCCAACGGGTTATTGGCCTCGTGCAAACCAAATATCATGACTTCCAAGCCTCACTACTGACAAAGTACCTACGCGAACAAGAAGGTATTACGGTATCTGTTGAGTGGGTTCGCAGGCTGCTGTTGGAGTTACATCCTAATCAAACTCCAAAAGAACGGCGGCGCTCAGCTCATACACTGCGTCGACGCAGAGCAAGTCGTGGAGAGCTTGTACAGATCGACGGAAGCCCGCACTTCTGGTTCCCAGGAGACACGGAGCGCCGAACCTTGATTGCTTTTATTGACGACGCTACGAGCGAACTTCTCAGTGCTCACTTCAGTCCAACCGAAGACACGGAAGCGTATGTGAACGCGCTCGAGTATGAGCTGATTCACAACGGCATTCCTATGGCGATGTACAGCGACAGGCACTCAGTCTTTACATCTAACGTCGATGAGGTGCGTCGCAAGAGTAAGCCGCAACCAACACAGTTTCAGAAGATTTGCGATCATCTTGGAATCGAGCTAATCCTGGCTCACAGTCCAGAAGCGAAAGGACGGATAGAGCGACTCTTCCAAACTCTTCAGAAGCGTTGGCCAAAAGAGTTTCGCATTATGGGTATTAACAACATGGCAGAGGCAAACAAACGAATGCCGGAACTAATTGAGAGTTACAACCGGGAATTCGCAATCACCCCTGCCGATAGTAAGGATAGCCATATTCTTCTGAATCAGGATGATATTGCTAGCTTGGATGTTGTTTTAGCCAACTGGCAGACCCGCGTTGTAAGTACGAATCTGACGGTATCTTGCGGTAAAGAAATCCTCCAAATCGTCGGTCTTGACGCGAGTATGCGATTCGCCATCAAGAAGACCGACATAGAAGTCGTAACCTTCAAAGACGGCCACGTTGAGCTGTACTGGTGTGACCAAATTAAATGGGAGGAGGAGTGTCGGCGTGAGGGCAGAAAAGTACAAAAGTACTATCACCCCATCCAGTTCAAAGCTCACGATCGCCGTGAACGTACACCCAGGTTTTCAACCACAACCGAAGAATTGGGTGCGACCTCTAAAACAATCGATGCTCGTGTCTCTAAGATCGCCGCTAAGCGCCCATCCCCATGGAAAGCTTCAATGACAAAGTGGGCAGAAAAAGGGAAAGAAAAACGCCATGAAAAGGAGGTCAAGCTAGAAGCCGCTAAGAAGTTGGAGGATAAGTTGAAAGCCGCTCAGAGCAAGTAGCATCCCTCAACCATTGCCTGCGGCGGCGTGGCGGCGCGCGCGTTGTTGTGCCCCAACTCGTGGGCTACGCCCACTTCGTTGTTGCCCACCAACGCGCGCCGGTTTTGAGGGCTCTCAAGAGGATTCCAGTCTCAAAGTCGCAGTTGGTTGTTTAGTATCAGAATCGCTTACCGTTAACA
>CALEAW010000025.1 GCA_937943605.1 uncultured Sutterella sp.
CCAGTAAATACTAATTTTTTCTTTTGAAGATAACCTTGTGCAAAATTCAGGCTAGATCGAAGGTGATGATTTTTCGTTTAGATCGAGATCCATACGATTATTAATTCGATACCATTAGAAGGCCATTAGAATCCATTAGATTTCATTAGATTTCATTAGATTTCATTAGATTTCATTAGATTTCATGAGATTCCATTCGATAAGTGGCTTTTGACATTCGATTCCGTTCGATTTGATCTTGTGTTCAATGTCAGTAGAGGTCGATTCGTATGGACTCGTCAAGTAGAAGGCATGAGTGAGCGGAACTTTCTACTCAACACAGATGCATGGATCTTACTCAGCTGACGAGCAAGACTCGTAGGTGTGGCTCGCGCTCCGTTTTTAAGAACGTTCCAAAGCATCTTCATGGTTGGGTGGTATAAACTGTCCGCTGGTCAATGACATATTGGTGATGCCGCGCAAGCTGGCGCGAAGCATTAAAAGGTATACGAATCATGGAAGTTGGAGAGCTCTTAGCAATTATTGCTAATGGAGAGGATTATCGACATCAATTTAAAGCTGATATCACGAATGTAAATTCCTTAGCGTCAGAGATGGTTGCTTTTGGAAATTCAAGCGGCGGCATGATTCTCATTGGTGTCAATGACGATGGCTCGTTATCAGGTTTGGATGACGAAGATATTCGTAGAATCAATCAAAATATTGCCAATGCCGCGTCCACGATTGTTAGACCTGCGATTAATCCTATTACTCAAAATTTCACTTTGCCCGAGGGAAAAGTTCTGCTTTTAACTGTTGAGGAAGGTCTAAATAAGCCTTATATGGATAGCAATGGCTATATTTGGGTGAAGTCTGGTTCTGATAAACGTCGGGTGACAGCGCGTGAAGAGTTGCAAAGAATCTTTCAGGCCGCAAATTTAATTCATGCAGATGAGACTCCGGTAAACGGAAGTTCTATAGATGATCTTGATGTTGAGTTCTTCGATGCGTTTTTTGAAAAAGAATACGGTGAGCGCGTTGAGGATCAAGGTATTTCGAGAGCGCAACTCTTGGAAAATATGAACTTAGCTCATAACGGTCGACTCAACATTTGTGGGATGTTGTTGTTTTCTTCTAAATCCTATGTTCGTCTACCTGTCTTTATTGTGAAAGCTGTGGCGTTTCCAGGTGTTGATATTGAGGATGAAACTTATATTGATAGCCAAGACATTACAGGCAAGTTGTCAGATGTGTATCGATACACATTGAGTTTTGTCTTACGCAATATTCGCCATGTGCAAAAAGAACAAGGTTTTAATTCATTGGGTGAACCTGAAATTCCGCGTATTGCGCTCGAAGAGTTGATCGCCAATGCCTTGATTCATCGTGATTATTTCATTTCGGCACCCGTCCGCGTGCTGATTTTTGCGGATCGTGTAGAAATTATTAGTCCTGGCCACTTACCAAATAACCTCACGATCGAAAACATCAAGATGGGCAATTCGAATGTACGTAATCCAATCCTTGCCTCCTTTGCGACCAAAATGTTGCCTTACCGAGGTCTTGGTAGCGGCATCCGCCGAGCATTGAAAGCGTATCCTCAAATCGATTTGATCGATGATCGGTTTCAAAACCAATTTAAGGTTGTGATTCATCGACAAACGCTCGATTGAAGTGTTTGAATAACACATCGCATTTGGTCCAACTAACCAAACAAAGACGCCTCGGATACGCATGCTGCGATTCGAGGCGTTTTGCGCTAGTGCTTAAGCTTTGGTGACTTACTTTTTCAACAAGTCCGTAATCGTCAGCGCAAGCAACGGCGAACTGCGCTTTTTCATTTCAGCATCAACGAGCTGACGGGCTAGACTCGTGAGTGTATCTTGAAGCCCGTTTTTAGGATCGTTCCAAAGCACCTTCATGGCGGGTGCAGAGCATTTGCCAACGACTAAGTGCGTCAACGTCTTTTGCGCTTTGGTTTCGATGTCGGTGATTTTGGCTTGTGGAATGGTCTCGACCTTTTTAGCGGCCGACGTTTTGCCTAAGGTCACAAAAGCCCATTGCACAAAGACTTGTTTGTCGTTGGCATTTGCATGACGATAAAGACAGTCCGCCAATACGTCGCTAGGACGATCGTTCGATGCAGCTTGAGCCGTTAAAATGGGCGTTGCGATTAAAGATAGCGCCAAAGCGCTGGAAGTAAGTAGGGTTTTCATTGGAAGGAAATCCTAAAATTTTTGTTGGTAACACGTATTGTAGTGTTGAATCCTAGCGTCAAGGCAGGGGTGAAAAAAAGCGAAACGATTTCTTATGTATACGTTCATTTCAAAAGATTATTCTGTGGCTGATATTGAGACCTTTAGTGCCCTGACGATTCGTCGCGGGAGTTCACTCGAGAGTCTTGCGCGTACGTCAAATGACTATGTCCGTGTGGTGATTGGGGCTTGGTTATTGAGTGTGCCAAATCTGGTGACCCGTGCTGACGCGGTTCTTTTAGCCGAGCGCTTCTTGTCTGAGGCGGGTGACTGGCTAAACGTGACACCAGACGCTTTGATTGATGAAGCGATAACGATCGGCTTAATGAACGAACAACCTGAAGGCTTGACGCACGATCTGATGCCGCGCCCTGGGGTGACCGCTAGACGCTTAACAGATGAACTGGAATCAGCCCAAGCGATTTTGGCAGCACGGCGCGCAAGAACCCGTGAAGTCTTACAAGCCAAAAACCGTGCTGTGAATAGTGGTGAACCACCTGTAGACGACGAAGCTGACCAATGCTTTATGCGTGAGGCTCTTAAAGAAGCGCAAGCGGCTGCTCAGGCTGGCGAAGTGCCTGTGGGGGCTGTGCTCGTTGAAGAGGGGGTGATCGTGGCGCGTGCTGGTAATCGCACTTTGCGTGATAGTGATCCAACCGCGCACGCAGAAATGCTCGTTTTGCGTGAGGGTGCCAAAGTCGCAAAAAACCATCGCTTAACGAATGCGACACTTTATGTGACGCTTGAACCTTGTCCGATGTGTGCGGGCGGGATTGTACAGGCGCGTCCCTCGCGTGTGGTATTTGGCGCGAGTGATCCACGGATGGGCGCAGTTGGCGGCGCTTTGTCGCTTTTTGATTTGCCGGGGATTAACCATCGCCCCTGGGTGCGTCGTGGGGTGCTCGCTGATGAAGCTAAAGCGCTTTTAACGGCCTTTTTTGCTGAACGTCGTGGTGGCAAGGAGGAAGCGTGATGACGGTAGACCATACTACATCGACCCAGACGAGCGCGCCTTTTGAAGGTAAGACGCTCGCGGTCACAGCACCCTCTCGCCAGTGGGTGACGGCAACAGGGGGCATCGATTGGCCTCTTCGTCGAGAGGCTTTTGCTGCGGCTCAAAACTTGGGCTTTCGTGTGCGTGAGTTACCAAGCACCTATCAAGAAACCGCTCGCTTTGCGGGGTCTGACGACATTCGTGCGCGAGATTTTGTGGCTGCGATGACCCAAACGGATGCTGATCTTGTCATGGCAATGCGAGGTGGCTACGGGGCAGCGAGACTGTTAGATCTGATCGATTGGCAGGCTTTAGAAGGGGTCACAACCCCGATGGTAGGTTTTTCTGACTTTACGGCCTTGAATTTGGCGTATTTTGCCAAAACAAACCAAGTGTGTTGGCAGGGGCCGACCTTGAGAGACCTGATTAACCCAGACCCTTTGACCTTAGAGGGATTGGCAACGGTTTTAGGTTTGCGACCTTTAGACGTGACTTGGTGTACGGACTTGAAGCACACGCTTGACGTGACGGGCACCTTGTGGGGTGGCAATTTGGCAGTGCTTACGTCGCTAGTGGGGACGCCATACTTAAATGAGCACGCGGGCGACATTCTCTTTATTGAAGATGTGGCAGAACCCGCTTATCGCATCGAACGCATGCTCATGACCCTGAAGCTCGCTGGGGTGCTTGACCGTCAAAAGCTTGTGATTGTGGGTGACATGCAAGGGGCAGACCGTCCTGTGGGCTGGACGGGGGATTTTTCGTTAGCAATGGCGCTTGACTATTTGGCTCAGCGTACCGGTGTGCCCTTTGTCACGGGGTTACCCTTTGGACACATTCACCGTAAGTGTTCGTTGCCTGTGGGCGGACGTGTGCGTTGCCAAGTACAAGAAGGGATGGCTCGTTTGAGTGGAGTTTAACCAGTGAAACTTTTGCCTTTTCGTGAACAAACTTGGCGCTTTTTGCGCGTCTTTTTTTTGACGAGCGCCTCACACCATATTACGGCGAGAACGCTTTCTAAACTCATTTTGACGAGTTTGAAGTTATTCCCTGTGGCTGTTGCTGCCCAGTTTACGGGGATGGTGTCTCTGACGGCCATGTTTTGGTCATTAGAAATCAATGACTACTTCTTGATCTTTTGGTTTTGTTGCGGGCTTATTCATATTTGGCTCTCGCTACGATACGTCAGACACTTTTGGCGTGACCGCGATCGTGTTTCGCGTATTCGTCTTTGGATTCGTCGTTGGACGGCCTTAGCGATTGCGTCGGGGATTATTTGGGGGATCGCTGGGCCCGCTTTTATGATTCCGCTCTCAGGGATCTCGCAGATGGTAACCGTGGCCGTGATCGTGGCGGTGACGTTTGCGAGTTGGCCGGTTTATTCTTGCTGGTTGCCTTCACTCACGGCCTTTACGATTTTGTCGCTTACGCCGCTCGTCTTTGCGGTTGCTGCGCAGTATGGCATTAGTCAACTGATGATTGCGGGCATCATCATTGTGACGACCGGGTTTATTTTGTATTCGGGGCGTAAGCTCAACGAGCTCGTGGTGTCGTCCATTTTGACTGACGCACAAAACCAACGTTTGGTGGAACGCTTGCGTATTGAAATCTCGCGGGCAGAAAACGCACGTCGTACGATGCAGCTCGATAGTGAACGTCGTGCACGCTTCTTTGCGGCAGCAAACCACGATATTCGTCAGCCCTTGCAGGCCATGGGGATTTATATCGATATTTTGAAGCGTCGCGCGACCCCACAGACTGAGCCTGTGATTGGGCAACTTTCGATTGCGATTTCAGGGATTTCAACGCTTGTCGAACAAGTGCTGACGGTGACGCGTATGGAATTCGGGCAAATGGAAATGCACCCTGAGCACGTGGCTGTGCCTGTGTTGCTTGACGAATTAGCCGCTGAATGCCGTCCGATTGCTGAAAAGAAGGGGCTCGTCCTTCGTGTGGTGGCACCTGCCGTCACGATTTATACCGATGTGACGATGGTGAAGCGTGCCCTCAAAAACTTGGTTAGCAATGCCATTGCCTATTCAGAACCGTCGACCGCCAAAAAGCCTGAAATTGTCTTGGGTGCGCGTCGTGTAGGTAGTCGCCTGACGATCGGGGTCTATGACTGTGGTCCCGGGATTAGCGCTGAAGACCGTGAACGGATCTTTGGCACCTTCTATCGTGGGGCAGCCGGCAAAGCGTTGCCAGGGTCGGGTTACGGTTTAGGACTCTCGATTGTGCGTGGGATTTCGCGTCAACTGGGTGTGGGGCTCACCTTAGGCTCAAAGCCTGGACGCGGTAGTGTCTTTCGGTTGACCTTTAATATTGATGAGTCTGAGCAAGCTGATTGCCTCAAAGAATCTTTGTCGGCGGGTCACGAAATTCGCATGCTCACGGGCACTATTTTGCTTCTAGAAGATAATCGCTTTGTACGTGATGCTATGAAGAGCATGCTCGAAAGTTGGGGCGCTAAGGTGCTTGCGGCTGAAGAGCCCGGCGAAGCCTTCTATCAAGAAGCGGCAGAGGCGACCGACGTCATTGCCTTGGTGAGCGACTATAACTTAGGGGACGATCAACCCACAGGACTTGAGGCGGGTGGCATGATTGAAGCGCACTTAAAGCGCCCCGTGCCGATGGTGCTTTTGACGGCTGTTGCGGCGGACATCATTGAAAGTGAATACCGTCATCGCAGAACGCAAGGCGGTGTGGTACCTGCGACCATGCCCTTGATTTTGCAAAAGCCAGCAGGCGGTCGTGCTTTGAACGATGCCATTCTTCGTGTGATTCCGCCTGCGAAAGAACCCTTGTCAATGCGTCAGGTTTCGCACGGTGATAGCGAAGAGGAAACGAACGATCCGTCGCAAAACTCGCTATGATTAATAGAACCATGCTTGGCTGATGCCAACCGAATGAGGAGATTGATGTGATGAAAAAGACAGCTTGGGCGCTGGCCAGTGCCGCGTTATTGAGTTTAGGTTTAACGGGTTGTGCGAACTTTAAGCAAGAGGCAACCGAAGAAGCACCGGCCGAGCAAGTGACGGAAACGAAAGAAGCGGCTACAGCGCCGCAGCTTTGTTTGATTCCAAATCAACGTCTCAATACACCTGAACTACTCGAGGCTATTTCTGCTGGTGTGAAGTATGTCGGCTTCGATGTCAAGGTGCTGCCTGCTGAGGCTAATCTTGAAGCATGTGAGCATTGTTTTTCGTACGCTGTGAAGCTTAATCAAAAGCAGGATGGTTTGGAAGCAATCATTTTCCAAAGTTTCCGCAAAGGTCAGTTTGAGCTCGGTGCTCAAGGCCCGGCCAATGAAAAAGGTGTTTTGACCTTGCAAGGTATTGCTAATTATGCGGCTGCGTTTGGTCAGCAATTAATGAAGGTTGAAAAGGGAGAAAAACCTGATCTGCCGCCGGCACCTGTAGGTCAATAATTAAGTTGAACTGCTACACTAACTCTTAGCCCCGTGTTTGTGATAAATGCGGGGCTTTTGTGTAAGCACTGTAGATTCAGGACTGGACGGCGCAATTACAGCTTCCTGGTAGTGAATTTTGATAGATAGCCCGATAGATAGATTTGAAAGTCAGGTATTGGGTACCTCGCCTATGACAGATTCCGTCGTAGCTGAAAAGGTACCTTGGCTCGAACCATGATGTTTGCGAACGACGTCGAATGACATTGAGTGTTCTGAGCGTAACAACATAATCTGTGTTCGAATGTTTGCGCGCTAGCATCTGTGCGCTAGATTGGTAGACTTAATTGACGACTTTTCAACGCCAAAGGAAGCCCATGTCTACACCGTCACTCACTGCTTCGCTACTTTTAGGTAGCCTACTTACTGTCTTTGCTTCGAATCTGTTTGCGTCTGATGCCACAACGCTAGACGTTATGCCTTTAGGACAATCGTCCTTTGCGGCTTATCAAGCAGATGCCAAAGCGTGGGTTGAAGCGCATCGCAATTATGTCTCTCAAACGGACGATGCACGGGCTTTTGAGTTGGCAGCGAATTTGCCTAAAGAATATCGGCCTGAAAAACCTGATGGACGTGGGATCTTATTGGTTCATGGGTTAGGGGATTCGCCGTGGTCTTTTGCTGATATTGCGACATCATTAGCGAAAGAAGGGATTTTGGTTCGTACGGTTTTGTTGCCTGGCTGTGGCACTAAGCCGGCAGACATGATGGCATCAACCTCAGACGATTGGCAACGTGTGGTCAAAGAACAAGCGGATATCCTTGCTAAAGAAGTCGATGCCATGTGGTTGGGTGGGTATTCAACGGGCGGCAATTTGGTGCTTGATTACGCACAAAAGAATCCTGAGAAGACCAAAGGCCTGGTGCTATTTTCACCAGCGGTTGAAGTGCGTCCGCCGTTTGCCTGGTTGGCGCCAGCGGTTTCGCACGTCAAAGACTGGCTCGTGACGCCTGAAAGTCGACCTAATGGCGGTCAAAATCCTTTTCAGTATTTTGTGGTGCCCATCAAAGGCTTTGCGGCTTTTTACCACACCATGACGCGTGCCGATGATGTGTTGACTGCGTTTGAAAAAAAGCCTTGGGAAGGGGCTTCAATCGTTATGTTGGCCGCGCACGACGGTCTTGTTGAAACCGAAGATCTTTTGCCTCGCTTTGACAAGGCATTGAGTAACCCTAAAACACGCCTCGTTTGGTATGGCGATAAGAAAAATGCTGAAGGTCTTTCAGATCGCGTCAAAGTGTTTGCTGAGACTGTGCCAGACGCCCTGGTGACCAGCTTTTCGCATATGGCGATGACCTATCGACCTGACAATCCTGCCTATGGTCTCAAGGGGACTGTGCGCATTTGTTGGAACGGCCAATCCAAAGACGACTCAAAAGCGTGTGAAAAAGGAGCGCCTGTTTGGTTCTCAGGCGAACGCCATCAACCTGATGATCGTAATCATGCGCGTCTCACATTTAATCCGTGGTATGACGAGCAGCTTGCGTTAATTCTGTCAGTGATGACGCCATGAGACCGTGCTTGTTGTGTATAAGTGATCAAGCACTTGACTTCGTTTGTTAGCAGTGCTCTAATTATGCGTAGCACGACCCTTGGTTTGGAGATTTCGGTTTCCTATAGCCAAGGGCTTTCTCTTTTCTGCCATTCAAAGTAGCAAAAGCATTGGCGTTGTCTAGCTTTGCTTATCGTGAACCTCTGAGGTCGTGCTCTTCTAGAAGATCAATTAAGACCGCGCCCGGCGTCTCAATCTAGTCTGGCGTAAAAGATTGGTTGTTGAGCATAAAGCACCTTCTGTGAGTTGTCCTTATGCGACAGTCATCAGATGACTTGATGTCGGCAGAGGTATGGTTTTGTTGGCGACAATAATCCGTTGCAATTGTTTCGTTTGATGAGGGCGCTAGAAACAGTCCATGGCTAGAGTCTTCGATATACTTTGGTGATCATTGATACCAATTCGAGGATAAGCTCATGAGAAAAACAACAATGGCGCTTCTTTGTGCGAGCCTTTTGACGGGTAGCCTGTTGGCTGGCTGTAGCCAAGAAGATATCGAAACCGCTAAAGAAACTGCTTCTAAAGTCGGTACGGTGATCGACGAAAAAGCGGAGCAGCTTGGTGTCAAAGAGCACGTTGACAATCTGAAGGATGAAGCTGCAAAGGCTGTCAATAATGCCAAAGATGCTGTGAAAGACCGTGTTGCCGAGTTGCCTGAAGATACAAAGAAGGCCGCAGCAGATTTATTAGACGCGGCAGGCGAAAAGGCTAAGGAAGCGGGCGAAGCCGCAACCGAGAAGGCTGAAGAAATTAAAGCTGAGTCGACGCGTATCTGAGGCTGATGTCTCTCCTCTCAGTATGAACAGAAAGGCCGCTGGTTTCAGCGGCCTTTTGAGTTGTTAGCTGAGAGTTCAACGATCAAGCAGCCAGAGCTTCATCAAATCGTTAGGCGTGACGACTTGAATCGGCGCATCAGGATAGGCCGTTGTGAATTTGCCTGGTCGAGCTTTGGCGTTCGGTGAGAGCTTACAGTCAAATGCTCGAATGGTTTCGTTTTTGACTTCCAAGAAGTCAAGCTCGTGCGGCGTGTTGCTCGTCGTTCTCCAAAAGTACAGGTCAATGCCGTCATTGCGAAGGCTGTGCAACTTAACGCGTTCCATATAGAAGAAGTTTTCCCACAATGCTTCTGCATCTTGATTTCGCCTTGCGGACATGGGACTAAAGTCACCAATGATGGCGTTTCGAATGCCATTATCGCAAAAGTAAACCTTTTTGCCTTTTTTGAGCTCGTTATTCAAGTTTTTAGAAAAAGACGGGCAAATTTTTATAAGAAAGCATTGCTCCAAGAGCTGAAGATAGTCAGCAACCGTCATTTTGTTGAGACCAGTTTCTCTAGCGAGGCTTTCGTAACTCACCTCTTTGCCGACGTTAAAGGCGAGACGCGTGACAAGAAGCATAAGTTTGTCGCGATGACGGATATCTGGAAGCGCGAATAGGTCCTTATACAAAAGTGTGTCGTAGTATCTTTTAAGTGTCAATTTGGCGTAATCGGGATCTGTCAAAACAGCAGGATAGGTACCATAGATCATCAGCCGCTCAACGTTTTGACAAACGTCGCCCCAGCTTTTGTGATTCGCGATTTCTGAAATCGAAAGTGGCCACATCTGCTGATGAACGAGTCGGCCGACAGCACATTCTGTCACGCTCTTAGCGAGATCTAGCGAAGTGTTGGCGATAGCCACTATCTTGTTACCAAGGTTCAACCGGATGTTTTCGTCTACGAGCTGCTTGAGAATTAATCCTATGTTTTGGATGCGTTGTGCTTCTTCGATGACGATAATGTCGGCCTGACGAAGTGTGAGTTCGACATCGGTGGTGCTGTTGAACTGCAGTTGGTTTTGTGCTGTCAACGTATCACCATCAAACCAACGAACAGACGATGCGGTTTTGGTTAGTTGAGTCACCAAGGTCTTTTTCCCGATGTGACGAGAACCATAAAGGACGATTGCTTTCGGTGGTGTTTCACTCAGCAATTGCGGTTCTAAATCGCGTTGGATAAAGGCCATCGGTGAAATTCTCCATCGTAATAGCGAAATTTATATATTTTTTGCCATTGTACTGGCGAATTTTATGCTTTTTGAAAGCTTGAGGCGCAAAAAAGGCCACTGAGCGTGTTTCAGCGGCCTTTTGAGTTGGTGGTTCAGAGAGCTCAACATGCAAGCAACGAGAGCCATATCAAGTCATGTGGCTAGACGACTAGAGTTGGTGCATCATGATAGCCTGTTGTGAATTAATAGAGAGTCTTTCTCTTAAAAACCGTCCAGTCCGGCCACCTGTAATAAGGCGTGATTGCGTTCCTTTGCTTTCTTGTACAGTGAGTTCAAGTTCATTACTTCGAAGTAAACGCCATCAACAACGCCAAAGAAATAATCACCGCTCGCGCCCATTTGCAAACTGGAATTTCGACACTGTTTTTTCAAAGCAGGCGTGATTTGCGCAACGATAAAGCAATAAATGGGAAGTTTATCAACGTTGCTGATTTCAGTTCCATCGGCAGCTGTGATTTTTCCATTTCTTAATTCGTCCACATAATCCAACACCTGAGAAATTGGATTGTTGTCAGAATCATAATCATTTCTTCCAGGACGCTTAAATTCAATGATATAAAGTTCGCCCGCGTTATCAGAGGGGCCCACTGAGTACAGCTTGAGTGCCGCGATATCCATACGTTGCTTACTGGTCGAAGACGTGATCGGCATTGCGGAAAACGGCTGATCTGATGTCAGATAATTGACAAACGTCAGTCTGTCATCTATCAACCAGAGATTCTGTTTATCCATGCCAATCTCACTCTGATCATCTGCATTCAGAGGATAAATTAAAGAATGGATCGCTTTCTCTTTTTGATATTTGCCGTCAGATTTTAGGCTCATTGCCTTTTTGTACATCTTGAGATAGAAGTGCCTTGCGGCAGCAAACTTCACCAAATCATGCGAAACAATTGGTTCGACCTTTTTTGCAAGCGCTTGGATTCTTTCTTCAGCATTTTCACCTGACCAATCAACGTCAATTAAGTGATTGGCTTCCTGACGTTCCTTGCGTTCGTATTTGTGAAACTGCTCCCAAATATAGTCTCTAATTTCGCACACCGAGGCATTAGGCTTCACAAACAAATGATCGCGTTGCCTGTTCACAAAGCCTTTGTATTCCGGAGCTTCGTTATCAACAAAGTTTCGTAATGCGGCTTGTGATTTGGCTTCTAAATGTTCAAAATCAGATTTCAAAAATTGGGTGCTAATTGCTTCGACCTGACACAGAACATCTTTTTCAGAAGGATAGTTAAAGAGTCCTGACGAGCTCCATTCGATTTTGTTTCTCTCGCTATTCACTAGTTCATCTAGCCTGAATTTTGCGTGAGTATTTCATATACATCTTTAATTTGTAAGATGTA
>CALEAW010000026.1 GCA_937943605.1 uncultured Sutterella sp.
TGCCGCTTTGTGTTTAGGTGTCAGATCTTACTGAACTAGATTTGCAAAATTTGGGTATCACGCCGTCCATCCACGCGCTCGATACTTAACTCACCGTACCTTGAGGTAACACATAAAAGAGCACCGAGAAGAACTGTAGCGCCGTGCCACCCAACACAAAAAGATGCCAAATCGCGTGGTTATAAGGGATACGCTCCCACAAATAAAAGATCACACCCAACGAATAGACCACACCACCAGAAGCCAGTAACCACAGGCCAGCCGTGGGTAATGCGGCAATCAAAGGCTTCATCACCAACACTACACACCAGCCGAGCAACAAATAGAGTAAGCAGTTGAGCCACTCAGCACGCTTTAACAAAATCGGCTGCAAAATCACACCCGCAATAGCAATCGTCCAAACGGCAATACAAAGGATCGTGCCCGTCATTCCTTCGAGCGTCACCAAACAAAATGGCGTATAAGATCCAGCGATCATGACATAAATCGCACTATGATCCAACATCTGCAAAATGCGCTTTGCCTTAAGGTTAGGAATCGCATGGTAAAGGGTTGAGGCCGTGTAGAGAAAGATCATCGAGCCACCAAAAACAGCTGCAGCGGTAATAGTGACTGCATCGGACGAGCCAACCGTTACGTAGAGCATGGCAATCAAACCAACGACGCTCAAAAGGGCAGCAATCCCGTGGGTTACGGCGTTGGCAATTTCTTCTGCCACAGAGTAGCTACCTAAAGCGGCAACAGGCGATTGAGTTGGCATCTTTAAAGTCCTTTTATGATGATGGTGAAACGACCTAGTATTCTGAAGCCAATATTGCCTGATTAAGAGACCCAAAACTGAGAACTTATCCGAAATTTTGTAAACGTCGGTGAACCGTAAAAATAGAAAAAACCGCTGAAGGTACAACAAACACTTCAGCGGTCTTATCAGAATAGCGTTTGAATAACTATCCTAAGATCACAGGTTCCATCACCAAAGTCACACCAAAGCGCTTCTTGACGGCTTGAATGATCTCTTCTGCGAGCGCCAAAACCGCTTCGCCCGTCGCCCCACCGCGGTTAACCAAGATGAGCGCATGATGGTCATAGACACCCACCATACCTGACACATGCCCTTTATAGCCCGCAGCTTCGATAAGCCAAGCAGCTGCTAATTTCATTCGACCACCCCCCAAACGATAGTAGACAAGGCTAGGATGATCGGTCAGCAATTCATGCCAGTGAACTTTCGAAATAATCGGATTCGTAAAGAAGGACCCCGCATTACCTAAAACCTTAGGATCAGGCAACTTACGCGCGCGCACGGTGCGAACAATCTCAGAGAGTTCTGAAGCGGTTACCGTGCTTGGTGTCAAACCACGGGCTTCCAATTCCATTTCGAGGTCTTTGTACCCCGTCACAGCGGTCCAAACGCTAGGCAAACGTAAGGTCGCGGAGAGCACCACAAACGATTGCCCGGCTTCGGTCTTCATAATGCTGTGACGATACCTAAAGTCACACTCTTCAACCGACAAGACACGCACCACTTTTTGCGCACGGTCATAGACCGTAATCGACGCGAGGCGTTCAGCGAGTTCTACCCCATAAGCCCCGATGTTTTGAACCACTGCACCACCCACGGTTCCGGGAATCGCTGAGAGGTTTTCTAAGCCCCCTAAGCCCGCTTGCAACGTGCGACGCACGATATCGTCAAAGATTTCGCCAGCTCCACATTTCACAAGGACATCCCCATTGGGCGCTGCGGCCACTTCATAGCCCTTGAAAGCGATTTTGATCACCAGGCCTTTGACATGGGACATGGCAATCGTATTCGCGCCTGCTCCTAAAAAGTGAACTGGCCAATCATTGGCTGTCGCTTCAGCTAAAAGGCCTTCGAGTTCGTCGAGTGTCGACGCTTCGGCAAAATAATCGGCTTTTGCCTGTGTACCTAAAGTCGTTAACCCATCGAGTGGGTAATGTGCTTGCATCGTAGGATTCATGATCGTGTCGGCTGTCGCGAGCCGCTCCTTGGTTGTTCTTCTGATTTTTATTATAGGCACAAGGTCACAGTTCACCCAAATTGCCTACCTGTCACCGCAAAAATGCGTGGCAAAACAAGCGTTTTCTTGACAAGCGTTCGCGAATGCGATAGATGTTATCTTTTATCCTAAGCACTCATTGGAGAACACCCATGCCGTCATTTGACATCGAAGTCAAAGCCGATGCCGTCGAACTTCGTAACGCTGTCGATCAAGCTCAAAAAGAAATCGGTACTCGCTACGACTTCCGTGGCACGCCGGCCAAAGTCGAACAAAAGGATCTCGAACTTTATCTTGTTGGTGAAAGCGACTTTCAGTTGCGTCAGGTGCGCGACGTGCTGATCAATAAGCTCGCCAAGCGTAATATCGACGTTCGTTTTCTTGACGAATCCAAAGCGCCTGAAAAGATTGGTGGCGACTGCTTAAAGCAGACCATCGTCGTCAAAGAAGGCGTCTCTCGCGAACTCGGTAAGACCATTCAGGGCATCATCAAGAACGCCAAGGCACTCAAACTCACGGCCGCCATTCAGGGTGACATCGTACGCGTCTCTGGCGCGAAGCGTGATGCCTTACAGGAAGCCATTGCGCTCCTCAAAAAGGAAGTCAAAGAAGTCCCACTTAACTTCACGAACTTCCGCGCTTAAACCAGTAGACTGCCTCGAGCGCAATTAACCAAAAATCAAAAGACCGCCGTGAATTTTCGCTTTCACAGCGGTCTTTTCTTTGTGCCTAATCGAGATCTTTAGAGAGTCTGAAGTTTTGCTCTCACCTGCTTTTCGATGGCATCAGCGGTGAGCCCTAAACTTGCCATCAATTCGTCTTGCGTTCCCTGCTCCACAAAGTGGTCTGGCAACCCAAAGCGCATGACGGGCTTCAGTACTCCATGGTCAGCGAGCACTTCTAAGACCGCGCTACAAGCCCCACCCATTAACATGCCTTCTTCAGCGCAGACCAACAAGTCATGGGTCTTAGCTGCTTCAAGGATCGCTTCTTCATCAATGGGTTTTACAAAACGCATGTCAAGCAACGTGCCATCGAGCTTTTCAGCAACGGGTGCTAACACATTGGTCATGCTACCGAACCCCAGGAACGCGACACGTTGCCCCTTGCGTAGCGTCCGCGCCTTACCGACTTCGACCGTTTCGTTCGTGGCGGTCACTTCGACACCTGGCCCACGACCACGCGGATAACGTACCGACGCGGGCGAATTGAGCCCATAGGCCGTATTCAAGAGCAAACGACATTCGTTTTCGTCTGAAGGCGTCATTACGGTCATATTGGGCACCGTGCGCAATAACGCAATGTCAAAGAACCCATGATGCGTCGCACCGTCAGCCCCCACTAAGCCCCCACGGTCAATCGCAAACATGACAGGCAAATTCTGTAAAGCCACATCATGAATGAGCTGATCCATCGCGCGCTGTAAGAAGGTCGAATAGATAGCGACCACAGGCTTAATGCCTTCACAAGCTAAACCAGCAGCGTACGTGACGGCATGCTGCTCAGCAATGGCCACGTCACGATAGCGTTCCGGGAATCGACGTTCGTACTCCACCAAGCCTGAGCCTTCACGCATAGCCGGCGTAATACCATAAAGACGCGGATCGGCCGCAGCCGTATCACAAATCCAACGACCAAAGACATCCGTATAGGTAGGCTTACCTGGCTTTGGCGCAGGCAACCCTAAAAGCGGATCAAAAGGACCGACACCATGGTAAGCGGTCGGATCCATTTCGGCAGGTTCATAGCCCTTACCTTTTTGGGTCGCGACATGCAGCACACATGGACGATTCAACTGTCGGATGTTCTTCAAAACCTCAATAAGGCCATGCAGATCATGCCCATCAACCGGCCCATAGTAATTGATGTCATAGCTCGAGAAGATCCCGGAGGGTGGGCTCACGAAATTGATTGCCTGCTTTTCCATGCGCTTGGCGATATCCCACAGTCCAGGCACGGGCTTCAAGACACGCTTAGAAATTTCGCGTGCACAGGTATAAGCACGGGTAGAGACAATACGCGCCAAATGATTCGACAAGGCACCAGCCGGCGGCGAAATCGAACAATCGTTGTCGTTCAAGATAATGAGGAGTTTGACACCCTCTTTCCAAACACCTGCGTCATTCAACGCTTCAAGTGCCATGCCCCCCGTCAACGCGCCATCACCAATCACGGCAATGTGCCAACGATCGGTTTTATCTTCGAGACGCGCCGCAATCGCCATGCCTAAGGCCGCAGAAATCGAGGTGGACGAGTGTGCCGTTCCAAAGGCATCGTACGGCGACTCGCTACGCTTCGGAAAACCAGACATCCCATTGAACTTGCGCAACGTCGCCATATCCTCACGGCGACCCGTCAGGATTTTGTGCGCATACGCTTGATGACCAACGTCCCAAATGAGACGATCGTCAGGCGTATGAAAGACTCGATGAATCGCAATCGCCAATTCGGTTGCACCTAAAGAGCTCGACAAATGGCCACCTGTTTTAGAAACAGAATTCACCATAAAGTCTCGAAGCTCATGGGCAAGACTGGGTAGCTGGTGTTCATCAAGCCGACGAAGATCAGCTGGCGACTGAATGCTGTCAAGAATCGATTGTTGCGTCACTTGTTGAGAGCCTTTTACTTAAGGAACGGTGGGGTTTATTAATGGGAACGAGCAATCACGTAATCGGCGATTTGCTGCAAACGAAGGATAGCGCCTTCTGGGACAGCAGGATCAACTGCCACAAGCGCCAAAGCGGCATTGGCACGATCGTGCAGTTCTCGAGCACGCGCTCGTGCGCCTTCTAAGCCAAGCAAAGAAACCCACGTGGGCTTATCGTCCTTTTCATCTTTGCCAGCTGTCTTACCTAAGGTCGCTGTATCTTGCGTACAGTCAAGAATATCGTCGACCACCTGAAAGGCAACACCCAATGCATCGGCGTAAGCGGCTAAGCCTCCGCGCGCACCATCACCTAAACGATCCCAGTCACCCGCTTGCGCCCCCATCAGAACAGCCGCCTGAATCAAAGCACCTGTTTTCATGGCTTGCATCATGAGAAGTTCACCTTCGCCTGGATGACCACCCACCATCGCCAAATCTAAAGCCTGGCCACCGCACATACCGCGAACCCCTGCTGCACGGGCTAAAGTGCCACAGAGTCGCGCCACGGCTACGGGATGATTCATCCCCGTCAATACCGTGAACGCTTCAGTCTGTAAAGCGTCACCAGCCAACATCGCCGTCGCTTCACCATATTGGACATGCACCGTAGGCTTACCACGACGCAACGTATCATTATCCATCGACGGCATATCATCGTGTACGAGCGAATAGGCGTGTACCAATTCAAGCGCTAAGGCCGCACGATCCAAATCTGCTTGCTTGGCACCGCTCACGACTCCCGCCGCATAACAAAGCAAAGCACGGATACGCTTGCCGCCACCCAAGACGGCATAGCGCATAGCTCCAATCAAACGACGGGGCTCACGACCAGTCTTCGGCAACAAGTCGTTGGCCACCCATTCAATATGTTTTACTGACTCATGCATCCAATCGTCAAAGGATGCGATTTGGCTTTCAGTCATTTTTCTTCCAGTCTTAGAAAGGAATATCTGCGCTTGGGATTACTTCTTCGCGACGCGTTTCTTCGCGCAACGTTTCAATAGTCGTACGTGCTTCTTCGAGTTCACGACGACAACGCTTTAAAAGCGCCGTCCCACGGGCATAACCTGCAACACTCTCCTTGAGCGTCACCGATCCAGAAGCCATACGACTTGTCAAATTTTCAAGTTCTTCAAGCGCCTCTTCAAAGCTCAGCGCTTCAACAGGTTTTAATTCACTCATTCTTTCACATTTCCTTGACAAGACCCTTAACAGAGTTCACTTTTAATGAACACTGCTCGACAGGATCTAGGTACTTTGCATTTTAACGAAACCTTAGCCATTTCTCGTAGCACTCAACGCACAATCGCGTTAATCTTGAGCACTTTCACAAAAAAACTTCGTTTTCGCATGATCAAAAGCTTTTGGATGCTACTTGCATCACTCCTTTTTGCCATGATGGCTGCCTTTGCTCGCATGGGGGCCTCCGACTTTTCGTCTTTAGAGCTCGTTTTTTACCGTTCGCTCTTTGGCGTGGTCGTCATTTGGGCTTGGGTGGCCTATCAAGGCCAAACCGTCAAAACACCACTCATGCGTGCACACTTGATGCGAAGCTTTTTAGGGACCTTTGCGCTCACCATTTGGTTTTACGCGATCGCGCGCCTTCCGTTAGGCACCGCCATGACACTTAACTATACGAGTCCTTTATATATGGCACTCATCGTCATTGTGTTGGCTATACGTCATGGCGAAACCTTTAACCGTGCCAGTGCTGCTGCCGTGGTGTTAGGTTTCTTAGGTGTCACCTTGGTCCTCAAGCCCGAATTGCAACCTGGTCAAATGGCGCCAGCCCTGATTGGCCTCACGTCTGGCTTTTTTGCTGCACTCGCATACTTTCAAGTTCGTGAACTCACACGTATGAATGAGCCCGAGTGGCGTATCGTCTTTTATTTCACCCTTTTTGGCACCGTTTGGGGGCTTGTGGGTCACTTGTGCCTCACAGGTAGCATGACACCCGTCACGCTCGACAACGTCCCAGCCCTCATTGGCATGGCCGTCACCGCAACGGGAGCGCAACTTGCCATGACCCGCGCGTGGGGCAGCGACAATACCCTCCTCACGGCCGTCTTTCAATATTCTGCGATCGTCTTTGCCGCCTGCTTTGGTACATGGTTCTTTGATGAGCCGATTGGACTCCTTAGTGCCATTGGCATCGCACTCATCATGATCGCGGGTGTCTGGGCTGCGCTCATGAGTCGCAAAAAGAAGGCTTAATGCATGTGCGCATCGACGGATATTTCGGTGCGCACAGCCTCTTCAACCGTTGAGGTTTGGTCATGACCGTGGTCGTGACCATGGCCTAGCCCTAAAATCACTGTACCCAACAAAATGCCCAAGGCAAAAAGCACCAATTGACGTGCCCCTTGACGAGGCGAAGCGTGATCACGAAAAACTTCAGGCAAGAGCGCATGCAATGTAATAAAGAGAAAGGACGCCGCAGAGGCCGCTAAGGCATAAGGCAAAATCTCACGGCTTAAACTCACCGCCGCCCAACCAAGCACACTCCCTAGGATCGCCGCAAAAGCAGCAAGCGCACACCAAAGCACCGCACGGCGAACCGTAAACCCACAATTACGCAAAATCACCATGTAGCCCGTCACCTGTGGGATCTCATGACTACAGACCGCGAAAGCGACGAGCCACCCTGCGCGTTCATCCATCATAAACGTGCTCGCAATCAAAACACCATCAACCACATTATGTAGAGCGGCCCCCGTCATCACAGCCGTCGCGGTGGCTTTATCTTCCTGTTTGGTACCTTGCGTATGGCTGTGATGTAACACGCAGCGCTCAATGACCAAAAACACAAAAATCGTGCCTAGCATCACGAGCCCCAAATCGTGCGGCTCTACCCCGGGCATTTCCATCGCCTCAGGAATGAGATGCGTTAAAGCAATGGCCGTCAACAACCCACAAGCCACCGCCAACAATTGTTCGGATAGCCCAGCCAACCATCGACAAGATAGCAAGGCCGCAATACCTATGGCAGCCGTTCGGGTCAAAAGGCTAGCAGCCAAAATATGAAAAAGAATGCTCATAACACCATGATGTTCGAGGGAAAAACCTCGAAAAAAGTGAACGAGATATTTTATCGAAAGTCGCCATTTCAGAAGGACTTTGAAGCGACTCATATGTTATTTCTATTTACTTTAGTCTCTCCATAGATAAAAAGTAACTTTCGATTCATTGATAAAAGTCAACCTGTAAACCTATTTTTCAATACATTTCAATCAGTCAACGGTTTGAGCGCTATTTTGCTTAAGATCTACATCATACTATTTGCGCGTTTACCCTAGGTCTTATATAAGACAGAGGGCAATAGAATCGGAATCAAGGCAGGAACAATTCCTGTCACGCCTTCGTGCGTCCGTGTTGGATGCACGACGACAACATAAAAAGTAACAACAGCTAGGGGTGGAGAATATGTCCTCCAAAATGAAAATTAGTCTGGCCTGGCAAATGATGATCGGTCTTGCACTCGGTATTGTCGTCGGTGCAATTGTCGATTCATCTTTCGCTCAGACCTGGCTCCAGCCGCTCGGCGATCTTTTCATTCGTTTGATCCGCATGGTCGTGGTGCCGTTGGTGCTCGCTACGATTATTGCTGGCGCTGCCGGGATTTCTGATACGTCTAAACTTGGACGTGTTGCCGTTAAGGTTCTTCTTGTTTATGCCATCACAACGGGTATTGCCGTCGCCGCTGGTCTTTTCTTTGCCGGCTTGATTCAGCCGGGTCTTGGACTTGACCTCTCCACCGAAGGTCTGAAGGCCAAAGAGGTCGTTGCCCCACCGCTGGTTCAGACGTTATTGGCCATTGTGCCGATTAACCCGATGGAAGCTATGTCTAACGGCTCCATGCTTCAGATCATCTTCTTTGCTGTGATCTTTGGCTTCGCACTTTCGGGTTTAGGTGAACGCGGTAAAGTCGTTCTCAACTTCTTCGAAGTCGTTGGTGACGTCATGATCCGTGTGACGCACATGGTCATGCTCTACGCCCCAATCGGTGTGTTCGGTTTGATCTCCTTCACGGTGAGCCGTCACGGCTTGGCTGTTCTGCTCCCGTTGGGTGCTTTGATCCTTACGGCCTTCTTAGCAACGATCGTCTTTGTTTGCTTCATTCTCTTGCCGATGGTTCGCATCATCACGGGTATTCCGATCATGACCTTCTTGAAGGGCATCTTCGAACCGTGGCTCGTCGCTTTCACGACCTGCTCGTCTGCTGCCGCTTTGCCGGCCAACTTGAATGCCGCTCGTAAGTTGGGTGCCACGAAGGCCATTTCATCCTTCTCTATCCCACTTGGCAATACCATCAACATGAACGGTACGGCCATTTACATGGGTGTGTGTGCCATCTTCGCCGCTGAAGTGTATGGTCTTCCGCTCACCATGGGCGACCAGCTCACCATCGTGTTGATGGGTGTCTTGGCCGCTATTGGTACCGCTGGTGTGCCAGGCGCTGGCCTCATCATGACGACCATCATCTTCACGCAGGTTGGTATCCCGCTTGAAGCCGTGGCTTTGATTGCTGGTGTTGACCGTATTCTCGACATGATTCGTACGTCGATTAACGTGGTCGGTGACGTGGCTGCTGCCGTGACCGTCACGAAGCTCGAAGGTGACTTGGGTTCTGAACCCTACACCGAAGGTCAAGATTAAGGTTAAGCCTTAAGTGAAAAAATCCCCGCCTGCCTGAAGCAAGCGGGGATTTTTTTTGTTCTGAATTTTCTCGTTTATTCGCTTCTGACTTTGATGGACTCCGCATCCACGCGCAAACCTTCAAACGGCAAACGACTCACTCTCCCTAAGACTTCGTAGGTAACACCACGTCGAATCGTCATTTCAGCGCGCATCTCTTGCGGAATCGCCATAAACAATCGTCCTGAGGCATCCTCAAAAACATAAACCCCGTCACTAGGCTCAGACACGATGTGTCCCGTCAAACGAACCAACTCATCAGCCTTGGCACCTTCGAGCGCACTCTCTACCGTTTCGAACGCAACAAAATTATGGCGCGCCGTCATTTCCGCCTGGGCAACACCTCCTAAAGCCAACAACGCGCATCCAAATATCAATGACTTCCACATACGATCCTCCTAGAAACAATGAATGTCTTTGAACTCAAAGCGTCACTCTTACACATCAATTTGTATCAATTTGTCACGCCTTTTGCAATACGATCAATGAAACATTCGACCTTTCTCATTCTGCGCCTTTCAAAGAAACTTGAGCGATTTGCATCTTGCGCTGAGACAAATTCTCTTCAAATTTTTAAGTTGTTAAGACTTCCCTTGATACATCTTCTGATAGCGTCTTTAATACTTTATGCTATGGTTCTCTCATTCACGCCAATCTTTGGCATTTTTCCCTGGAGATATTCCCTATGAAGTTGCGCTATCTTGCTGCCGTTCCTTGTACTCTCGTTCTTGCAGCCTGTTCTACGGGCTGTGGTGCTGATCAATCCGCGGACTTAGCTGGCCGTTCTTTGATGTGGGCCGATGGTATTACGGCTGACTGTGAAGTCCCGCCGACGATCAAGTTTGGTGCTGATGGTAAGGTGTCTGGTAACGCGGGTTGCAACTATCTCGTTGGTTCTTGGTCCATGGAAGGCGCCAAGATTGACCTCTCTGGCTTGGGTTCCACCCGTCGCATGTGCGGTCCGGCCATCATGAAGATGGAAGACGCCTTCTTGCAGAACCTCGGTAAGACAGTTTACGCCACGGCTGAAGGCGACAAGGTGCACTTCCTTGATGCTGACCACAAGCTCGTCATGACGCTCGTGCCTGAAGCCCCGGGTTCTTGCAAATAAGTCGCTCGTGACCATTTAAATTAAAAGGGAGACCTAACGGCCTCCCTTTTGTTTTTTTAAGCAGCGCTTCGTCTTACTTAGTGTGCAGCACCCCAACTATCGCCTGCGCCCACTTCAGCCACGAGCGGCACACGAAGCGAAGCCACCTCAGCCATCAATTGAGGGACCTTCTCTTTAACAAGTTCGGCTTCGTCTAAAGGCGCTTCTAGGATCAATTCGTCATGCACCTGTAAGACAAGTCGCGTTTTCAGACCCGCTTCTTTGAGCCAAGCATCCACACGAATCATGGCACGCTTAATTAAGTCCGCAGCCGTCCCTTGCATCGGTGCATTAATCGCAGCGCGCTCAGCTGCCGCCTGAAGGGGCTTACGAGAGCTAGCAATCTCAGGAATCCAAAGACGACGACCAAAAGCGGTTTCCACATAACCTTGGGCATGAGCTTCTTCGCGTTTCGCTTCCATATAGCGCTTGACGCCCGGATAACGTGCAAAGTATTCGTCAATGTAGTGCGAAGCGACACGACGCTCGATCCCTAAGTTCTGCGCCAGGCCAAAAGCACTCATCCCGTAAATCAAACCGAAATTAATGACCTTGGCCATGCGTCGTTCTTCTGACGTAACGTCTTCAGGACGACGACCAAAGACTTCAGCCGCGGTCGCACGGTGAATATCTTCGCCGCGCGCAAAAGCTTGCAATAAGCCCGGGTCTTCAGAGAGATGCGCCATGATGCGCAATTCAATCTGCGAATAGTCAGCCGAAATAATCACACCGCCCGACTCAGCCACAAAGGCTTCACGCACCTGTCGACCTTCTGTCGTACGCACAGGGATATTCTGCAAATTCGGATCCGAACTCGCTAAGCGCCCCGTCACCGCAATCGCCTGACCAAAGGTCGTATGAACGCGACCATCTTTGGGGTCCACCATACGCGGCAACTTGTCGAGGTATGTGCTACGCAACTTCGTCAAGCGACGGTGCTCCAAAATCAACTTAGGCAACGGATAATCCAACGACAATTCGGTTAGCACTTCTTCATCGGTGGACGGCGTCCCTGAACTCGTCTTCTTTTTGACAGGCAACCCTAATTTCGTAAAGAGAATCTGCCCCAATTGCTTCGGGCTTGACAAATTAAACGTTTCGCCCGCGATCTTATAGGCTTCGTTCACCAATTCATCAATACGGATGCCAAGAGCTTCTGACTGCTGCGCCAATCTAAAGGCATCAATCGCGACGCCGGTATCTTCCATACGCGCTAAGACTTCAAGCAATGGCTGCTCAATCTCATCATAGATAGCGCGCAACCCTTGATCGGCATCAAGGCGTGTCGCCAACACGGCAAATAGACCACGCAAAACAGCGCTTTCTTCAGCTAAGAGCGTCAGTACCTGTTGGGGGGCTGCGTCTTTCGCCAAAATGGCTTTTGCGCCCTTTCCTAACACATCTTCGTGCGTCGGCATCTCACGCATCAAGTGGCGAGCTGCCAATAGCTTGAGGTCATGCTTTAAATGGGCTTCAAGCACATAGCTCATCAGCATGGTGTCATGAAGCGTGCCACCTAACGTGACACCAAGCCCACGCAACACATGCCAAACCGTCTTGGCATCGTGCATCACCTTTGGTGTTGCGCCTTCTAACCATGGACGAAGCATGTCAAGCACACGTTCAGTCGTCAGGTCGCCTGCAAGACGAAGCACAAAAACGTCCTTGGCCGACAAAGCAATCCCCATCCCGACTAGCTCAGCATGACGCGCTTCACCGTCCCAAAGAAGCGTTAAACCGACAGGCAACGAACGATGTTCAGTCAAACGCCCCACAACGTCATCTAAGCCCATCAAGTCTTTGATTTCGACAAACGGTATATCATCAGGCTTTTCGGCTAAAGCGGGCGAAAAAGACGTGGCCATCATGGGTGTTTTTGCGGGAACAGCCTTCTTGGGTTCGACGGGTGTGACAGCTTCGGTCGTGGTCTTTTCGTCTTGCGGCGCTTCTTCGATGCCACCAAAAAGACCACCCAAACCGTCAGGCGATTCGACCGCACGCGAGGGTTCTGCTTGAGGGGCTGCAACGCCTGCTGGCGCGGCACGCTTCAAGGTCGAAGGCGACATTTCCCAACGACGACAGAAAGCCGCAATTGCTTCCGCAGAAGCGGGCTTCACGACCAACTGATCGATCGCACATGCTTCAGGCAATTCGCAGGTGCGGCAAATCGTCGTCAAGCGACGCGCATCATCCAAAAACGGCAATCCAGCACGCAAATATTCGCCAACTTTACCTTTGACGTTGTCGGCATTTGCCTTCACGCCATCGAGGTCACCATACTCAGCAATCCACTTAGCGGCGGTTTTGGGACCACACTTCTCGATCCCAGGTACGTTATCGACCTTATCACCCATTAACGACAGATAGTCGATGATGCGTTCGGGCGGCACACCATACTTTTCGATCACGCCTTCGCGATCGTAGAACTTGGTGTTCATCGTATTGAGGAGCACGATGTCGTCATCAACCAACTGCGCCATATCCTTGTCACCCGTCGCGATGACTGCCTTCATGCCAGCAGCGCGTGCTTTTTCGGCGATGGTCGCAATCACGTCGTCCGCTTCAACGCCCGAAATGGACACCAATGGCCAACCTAAATCACGCAACGCCTGATGTAAGGGTTCAATTTGCACACGCAAGTCGTCAGGCATCGGCGGACGATTGCTTTTATAAGCCGGAAACATGTCATGACGGAACGTTTTCCCTGGGGCATCAAACACAATCACCGCATGATCGGCTTTGGCTAACGCCCAGACTTTACCGAGCATCCCAAAAAAGCCGCGCAGTGCGCCCGTTGGCTCACCTTGACTTGTTCTTAAGTCAGGTAAGCCATGAAAAGCACGGAAAAGATAGTTAGAACCGTCAATGAGAAGTATCTTGGACATGAGCTCGCATCAGTCAAAAAATCTAAAAGTCTCATAAGCATAGCTGAAATAAGCAGCCATAAGCGTACCAATCCGTTACCTCAAGCTCGCACGAGATTCCCACACTGTAAGCAACGCCCGTGGCACAATAGCGGTAAGTCTTATGAAAACGTGTTCGTTTTCTTTTGTTGGATTCACTCGTCTTATTAATAAGACACTTATCCACTTACACTTTATTGTCTAACGACCTAACGATTTGAAGATGTTGTCGTGCGACAAGAAGGATTCTTTATGACTAAGCCATTATTGACCGCTATTGCCCTTTTGGTAGGTTCTTCGTTCGTCTCGGCGGCATCCCTTGATGCACCACCCCCTTATGCGGGTGACGTGAAGCCCGCTGCACAAGCCCCTGTTAAATCGGCACCAGCTTCTGAAGAAGAAGCCAATCCCTTGCTGCCCAGTAAAGCCGACATGGAAAAAGCACGCGAAGACCGTGCACATGGCAAAATTCCGCCTAAGTACGAACGTCAGACCAAGATTGAAGCTGTTCGTGACGAAAACAATCGCGTCACCGAATATGTCGTGACCCCGGGTACTACGCATATTCCGTACAAGATGGAAAATCAAGCTGATAAGCCCATTGACTCGACGCCAGGCAGCAACTCTAAGAGTACGCTTGGCACAACCAAATTTATTGAGTTTGGTTGGTAAACCTCTAACGATTCTTTTTTATGGCGAAACCTATTCAAGTGTCCGACGGCTGGCGTTGGTTCAAAGATGCCCTTCTGGCCTTAAAGAACCAACCGCTTGGCCTCGTCGGAATTGTGATCTTTTACATCTTAATTAGTGGTCTTCTCTCAGGCATCCCTGTCATTGGTCCGATTTTGGCTGGTGTTTGGATGCCGTTTGGGGCAGTCCTCACGGGCTTTGCAACACGCGACGCGCTTCGTCGTCGTTTGCCCACCTATGCGCCCTTATTAGCCGCTGCACGCAAACAAGTCACGCGACTTCATTTGATTTCTGTGGGGTTGGTGAGTGCGGGCTGTATGGAAATCATTTTCTTGGTGGCGCAGTGGCTCTCCGCTGACAAAATCAAAGCATGGAAAATGACCGACGAAGGCATCATCGACACCGCGACGATCATGACCAATTTTCCGTGGTTAGGCGTTTGTGTCGGCTTGGCACTTTATACGCCCCTCTTTATGGCAACGCTCTTTGCACCCTTACTCATTGCGGACGCAGGTCAAACGCCAGGTAAAAGCTTCTTCTATTCGTTCTTTGGGACGGCACGCAACTTTGTGCCCTGCCTCTTGGCGGGCGTCCTTTTGGTAGGTCTCACGGCCGTCATTGCTTTTATTGGGAATGGCCTCTTTTTGGCTTTAGGGTTAGGTAATGCCTTCTCTTACTTGTCACCCTTTGTGGTCATCTTTATGACGAGCATTGCGCAAGCCATGGTGTGGCCCATGTATCGTGACCTCTTTGGCGAAAAGGCGCTCTTTGATCGCTTGCCTTAATGGTTAACGAAGCATCACTCACAAAACGCGACCTGACCTTCAACGGCATGGTCGCGTTTTTGTTAGAACCCTTTAGATTTACAATCAAAATAAAGAGAGTGACCCCTCAATTTCTTGTATCGGCGTACTCATGGTCAACCCCATCAATCGTAGGCCTCCAGCAGGTATTGCAACACCTGCGAGCAAGCGTTGCGCGTCTTCCAAGAGCCTAATACCATCCATCGCGCCATAAGGCACCTCTGCCGTATAGGCACGCGTCTTCGTTGTAAAGTCGTGGTGACGAAGTTTAATCGTCAACGTGCAACCCACAAAATGCGCACGCTCTAAACGCTTCGTTAATTCTTCTACCAAGTCAGCCAAGACCTGATCGATCTGACGTCTTGCACGCAAATCATGCCTAAATGTCCGTTCGCAACCGACACTTTTACGCTCACGCCAAGCGCGCACTGGCCGATCATCAATTCCACGCACAAAACGGTAGAAGTCATAACCTGACTGACCAAAGTGCCTCAAAAGATCAGACAAAGGCCAAGCTCGCAAATCGGGCGCTTTGTGTATTCCTAAGGCATGGCACTTGGCAGCGGTTGCGGGACCTACGCCCCAAAACGCTTCAATCGGCAATTGATCAATAAAAGCCAGTGCGCGATCTGGATGAATGGTGCAAAGGCCATCAGGCTTACGCCAGTCCGAGGCAATTTTGGCCAAGAATTTGTTGTACGAAACACCAGCACTCGCCACAAGTCCTAATTCAGCACGGATCTCCGCTTTAATGGCCTTCGCGACATCGACACCTAAAGCAATGCCACGTTTATTGTGCGTCACATCCAAAAAAGCCTCATCAAGGCTAATCGGCTCAATGATGTCTGTATAGCGATGAAAAATTTCGTGAATCGATTGGGAGACGGCTTTATAGTGCGCCATGCGGCCTTCGACAAAAATAAGCTGCGGGCACAACGCTTTAGCTTTAGCGCTTGGCATCGCACTACGTACACCATATTGACGGGCTTCGTAACTTGCCGTTGCGACGACACCACGGCCTTCGGCATGCCCCACCGCAATCGGACGACCGCGTAACGCAGGATTATCTCGCTGTTCGACCGAGGCATAAAAAGCGTCCATATCCACATGGACAATTTTGCGCGACGTATCACGCGTGAGGACGAGCGCCGTCTCATCGGCCGTCACGTCAGGCGGTCGATGTTCTGAAGTAGGCAAAAGAGAGGATTCGGGCGACGTCATGATGATCTATTTTAACGATAATCAAAATAGCCTTTTGGATAACTGTCATAAGCACACAAAAAGGACTACAATCTCGTTCTTAACCAAAATAACCTAACAGGAGACCCTTCAATGCCCCACGTTGTCTGCGAAGCCTGCATTGGCTGCAAGCGTACTGACTGCGTCGACGTCTGCCCCGTGGATTGCTTCCGCGAAGGCCCGAATTTCCTCGTGATCGATCCCGACGAATGCATCGACTGTGCCGTTTGCATCCCTGAATGCCCGGAAGCAGCCATCTTCGCCGAAGAGGACGTCCCTGAAGATCAACAGGAATTCATTGCGCTCAACGCTGAACTCGCTCGTGAATGGCCTTCCATCACGCGCCGTAAGCCTTCCCCTGATGATGCCGATCAATATCACGGCGTCACTGGTAAGCTGAAGTTCTTGAAGCGCTAAACCGAACGTCCGGCGGCTCTTTTGAGCCGCCTTTTTTCTGTCTACTTTTGACTCAGCCTTGTCTTTATGCAAAAAATCACACTCATAAGCCGCCGTGAAGTGGCCCCTGCCCTTTTCGAATTGTGTTTTACGCGCCCAGAGGACTGGGTCTATGAAGCGGGACAGTTTGCGCGTATTGGCATGACGCTCTCGGAGGGCGATGTGTTTCGTGCCTATTCGATTGCGAGTGCCCCACAATCCGCGAGCCTGACCTTCTTGATTAAGTCGGTCACGGATGGCGCCCTCTCGCCGAAACTTTGCGCCTTAAACCCGGGCGACACCGTGATGCTCGATGGCGACGCACAAGGTAACTTGCTACCTGCTCGTATTGCTGGCGACAAAGACGTATGGATGATGGCGACGGGTTCAGGCTTAGCGCCCTTCTTAGCGATGCTCGCCGACCCCAAGGCTTTAGCGTCTTTTGATCGTCGTCTTTTAGTGATTGGCGCACGCACCCGTGCTGAAACCGATCAACTTGCCGCGTATGCCAAAGAAAAAGCAGTGGTTGACGTGGAAATTTTCACCGCATCGTCGCGTGAAGAGGGGTCGCTTACGGGTCGCCTGCCTACGCTCATTGAATCGGGTGACTTAGAAGCCGCTGCCAAGACCACGTTTAGCCCAGAACAAAGTCGCATTTTATTGTGTGGCAACCCTGACTTTATTCGTGCAACCCGTGCGATCTTTAAGGCCAAAGGCATCGTTTCGCCACGTTTAGGTAAGCCCGGACAGTTACTTGTCGAATCACTGTGGTAGTCTTCGGTTTCACTTTTAATTTTGTCTGACCATTTGCAATACTCATGATCACGATCGACTCCATCGATGACCTTCTTCCTCAAACGCAATGCCGCCAGTGTGGCTGTGACGGCTGCCGCGCTTATGCCCGTGAAATCGTCGAACTTGGTGCTGCCATTAACCGTTGTGCGCCTGGGGGCGCTGAAGGCATTGCCCGTCTTGCTGAAGCGACGGGGCAACCCATCGTCCCGTTAGATCCTGAGTACGGCACCGAAGTCCCTTTTGCCGTCGCACGCATTCGTGCAGCTGACTGTATCGGGTGTGCTTGGTGCTTGCGCGTGTGTCCGACGGACGCGATTGCTGGTTCTCCCAAACACTTGCATGCCATCATTGAAGCGCGTTGCACGGGTTGCGCACTCTGTGTGCCCGCCTGCCCGATGGATGCAATCGATATGGTCGAAAATGGTCAAAGCTGGACACTCGACGACGCGCATCGCGCCCGTGATTACTACCATGCCGCAGAAAAGCGTCGTCAACGCGTGTTAGAAGAAGAAAATGCGCGTCTTGAGGCACTTCGTCGTCCTCAAGGCGGTGCGTCGAGCTTGATCGCAGGCATCATGGCCAAAGCGAAAGCGACTAACGAACAAAACCGTTAATTACCAAAAGGTGCCACATGATTAAAAAAGCTGATCGTGAACCTTTTATGGCTGCGCTAGCTGCTGCGCATCCCAATCCCAAAAGCGACCTCAATTGGAGTACGCCCTACGAATTGTTGGTTGCCGTAGTACTCTCCGCGCAAGCGACTGACAAGGGCGTCAACGTTGCAACGGCCAAACTGTTTCCGGTTGCCAATACCGCTGAAGCCGTTGCTGCGCTCGGCGTTGAGGGGCTCACCCCTTATATTCAGACCATTGGGCTCTATCGCAACAAAGCCAAGAATGTCATCAAGCTCTCTGAAATCTTGCGTGACAACTATGGCGGTGAAGTCCCTGATGACTTTGATAAGCTGATTGCGCTTCCGGGTGTCGGACGCAAAACCGCTAATGTCGTCTTGAATGTGGCTTTCGGCCATCCAACGATTGCAGTCGATACGCATATCTTTCGAGTTTGCAATCGCACGGGCTTTGCCAAAGGCAATACCCCTGACGAAGTCGAAGACAAACTCTATAAAGTCGTACCACCCGCCTACCTGCAACACGCGCACCACTGGATTCTTCTTCATGGGCGCTATTGCTGTAAAGCTCGTAGTCCCGAATGCGAACGTTGTCCCATTGTGCAATGGTGTAATGCGCCCGAAAAGAAAAAACGCCTCGCGGACTTTATGCCACCCAAAAACAAATAAATCGTTTTCCTTAATCGATACCGCCTAACCGATCTGATTTAAGCAGAGGGATGGCGAAATAACTGCCCATCGCACGCCCGACACTCGTTCGGGCGTTTTTTCTCTGCGTACAATCAAAAAAAATGGCTCAAAGATTTCTTTGTTGCCCTCACACTCATTCACCGCAGTTGGATAGGAAAACATCATGACCGCTAACACTTCATGCCAAACGTGCCCGACACCCGTTTATAGCCGCATCGGTAAACCTAAAGAAGGTTCGGTGATTGGTGAAATTTTGGCGCTTGCCGCACGTCCTGAGGTGATTAGCTTTGCGGGGGGCTTACCTTCACCTGACGGCTTCCCGGTGAAAGCCATTCAAGAGGCTGCCAATTGGGTTTTAGAAACCTGTCCGCAGACCGCGCTCCAATATTCTGCTGTAGCCGGGATGCTTGAATTACGTCAAGCTATCGCTGACATCGAAACTAAATCAGGTGTCCCCACAACGCCCGACGAAGTCTTGATCGTTTCGGGCTCTCAACAAGCGCTCGATATGGTAGCGCGCCTGATGGTTGATGAAGGCTCTAAAGTCTTGGTCGAAACGCCAACCTATATGGGAGCGCTCTACGCCTTTGAACTTTGTCATCCGACCTTTGTGAGTCTTCCCACAGACGACGAAGGGCTAAATCCTGATTTGATCGACGATCGTGTTGCTGGGGCTCGCTTTGCCTATGTAATGCCCACCTTCCAAAACCCGACGGGTCGCACGATTAGCGATGAACGTCGTCGTAAGCTCGCCGAAAAAGCGCGTCACTATGACTTCTGGCTGATTGAAGACAATCCCTATGGCGAACTCTACTATGCTGAAAAGCCGCCCGTCTCGTTACGTGCCTATGCCCCTGAACGAACGCTTCGCTTAGGCACCATGAGTAAAGTCTTGGTCCCCGGTTTCCGTCTTGGCTATATCTGTGGGCCTAGACATGTGATCGATGCTTTAAAGCAACTAAAGACTTCAATGGACCTTCATACGGCGACTTACACGCAGTTGGTCACAGCACGCGTCTTAAACGAAGGCCTCTTTGACGAACACTTGCCAGCGGTGCGTAAGCTCTATGCTGAAAAAGCCAAAGTAATGCTCGATAGCCTAGAAGCCTATATGCCCAAGGATCCACGCATCAGCTGGACGAAACCCACAGGTGGCATGTTCATTTGGTTGAACCTCCCTGAAGGGCTCGATGCCACCGACCTCATGAAAAAGGTTTTAGCTTCTGATACGCCCGTCGGCTTTGTGCCTGGCATGGCCTTCTATACCGATAATCCAGAGGTCAATCACTGCCGACTCTCGTTTGTGACCGTGCCGTCCGAACAAATTCGAGCAGGTGTCAAATCACTCGCTGAAGCCTTGAAGACTTTCCTTTAATAGCCATCACCAAAAATCATGCCCGCTGAATTTAAACCTCAGCGGGCATTCTTTGAGTTCGACTAAGTCTTCGCTTACTCGTGACGCGCATCCTCTTTAAGACGCAAGACCACACGGGTACCCCCGGCAGGTGTCACGCGTGAAACTTCAACTTCAGCCCCAATGCGCGAAGCACGTTCAGCCATGATGGAGAGCCCCACGTGCTGCCCTTTACGTTTCTTGACGAGTTCGTCATCAATCCCCACACCGTCGTCCGTGATCGTGACCACGAGGTCGGCATTATTGTCGATACGAATATCGACATTTTCAGCGTGAGAGTGTTTGCGTACGTTAGAGAGCGCTTCCTGGATAATAAAGACCACCTGAAGCTTTTGGCGCGGCGTAAGTTCTGGGCCACGACCGCCCACACGAAGACGCGCATTCATCCGAGACTGCGCTTCAAAGCGATTAATCACGGTACGCACCCCTTCAATAAACCCTTCTTTATGAAGGCGTTCACGGAAGTTTAAGAGAAGTTCACGTACGTCTTCGTAGCACTCTTGAACGCCAGTACGAATCGCTGACAACGACTCGTCTCGCAAGCCCACATCATTAGTGCGAATTGCATCAGATAAGAACTGCACTTGCAAATTCAAGAAGGACAAGGCTTGTGCGATGGAGTCATGTAGGCCTTGCGCGAGCAACTGGCGCTCCTGAATGACCGCAAACTGACGATCACGTTCGACCAAACGGTTGCTCGAAATGGCCACACCAAAGTGCGTCACGAAGTTTTCAAGTAAACGAATGACCTGCGTCGAAAGGTGTGGACTCGTTCTATAGAAGAGCGTAAAGATCCCGAGGTCACCTGACGTCGAACGAATCTGGAAACTATAGGCCGTATTAAAGCCCCCTTGCGCAAACTGCACTGCCAAGGGTTCTTCTAATTCGGTGAGATGGAAGCACACTGGATAGGTTTTCTGTAAGACCGAAGCAATAAGACTACTATCTGACGGCAGGTCGTTTACGGCCTTCACTAACTCAACCGGCAACCCTTCAGCCGTCAAGAGCTGCATCGAATCATCACGACCGCACAAAAGCTGCAAGGTGCAGCCGTCGGCCTCGGCCTGACGCATGATACGAGAAACAAAGCCTTCGACCAAATCATCTAACGAACGACGCTGCGTAAAGTAAGACGTCATTTCGTAGAGCTGAGCCAAGTGGCTATTCTTTTCTTCAACGGACGCCGTCTTTTCAGCCACCTTTTGTTCAAGATTGTCATGAGAATCTTTGAGGCGACCGGCCATATGGTTAAAGCCCCTGGCGATCTCACCGATTTCATCTTCGCTTGACACTTCGGTACGCGCATTCAAGTCACCTGATGACAAGCGATTGATCGCATCGCCCAAACGCCCTAAAGGACGAATGACCCAGCGTAAGAGCAAGGCCATAATCGCAAATAGACTCCCGATCGCAAGCACAATCAAAAGCACTTGCAGGTAACGCAATTCCCACAAGAAGTGCGCACGATAGCGGTCAATATCATCCGAAAAAGAGGAGAGCTCTTCGACGTAATAATTCACGTTTTGCATCGCAACAGGCTGACCATCGCGACGCGCATTCTGAAGTTTCGGTAAAACTTCAGTACGCCAAGCCTTATCAATCGTCTCAAGATGCGCACGAATTTCGGCGGTTTCAGGTACCCAAAGCGGACGCCAGGTATCCCCTTTTTGCAAAAGGGCCAACCCCGCATCCACGGCACGCACTTCGTTCGTGAAGTCACGCGCCGGGTAATGGGGTTGCACAAACAACGCCGTACGGAAAACGTGATAACGAATATCGCCAATGATATTCGTCGCCGCCGACGTGGACTCTAGCTTCCAATTGAGCATCATCGTGTACCCAATCGAGGTCACGATGAAACTCACCCAAATCAAGGTGAGAAGCAAGAGTCGCGCCGAGAGACTCTTAAAAAAGCGAGAGAGATGTAATCTCATTTATTCAATCTAATGCGAAAAATTTAAAGCAAACGTGGCGACTCGTCTTCGAGCTGGATTGTGAGCTCTGACGTTGAGATCAAAGAATCACCACCATCGGTGCCCGTACCATTCGAGGAAGGGATCGGCGTCAGATTTTCAACACGCCAAGAGACAGCAATCTGACGGCCTTTACGTGCACGATGCATGACAAACTCTTCAAAGCTCTTACGCGTAATTTGGACTTCGCGCGCCTTACCCGAGCGTCCCGTGCCTGAGGCCACTACGCCACGGTCATTGACGAGCGTCATGGTCAAAAGCTTTTCACCAGGATCGAGCTTCATGAGCGAAACGCCCATACCGCCATTAGGCAAGCGGCGCAGTTCATCCTTACTAAAGACTACTAAACGACCCTTGGCAGATAAACATGCGACCAACGGATACATGTTTGTACCGACACCCGGCGTCAGCAGCGTTTCGCCTTCATTGAGTTTGAAGAAAGTTTTACCGATACGCTGATAGCTACGCAGGTCACCGATCGCGCAAAGTAACCCCATACCATCGGTCGTGGCGAGCACGATGTCTTCTTTTTCACGACCCGCAAAGAGACCCACAAAACGCGTCATACCCTTATCGAGGTCAAAGAAGGACGAAATGGGTAGCCCGTCACCACGTCCGCCTGGGATCGCCGACACCTTACAGGTATAAACGCGCCCTGTATCCGTCAAGAAGCTGATGTCATCCACTGAACGGCATTCCACTGCCTGATCAAAGGCGTCACCCACCTTATAGCTAAGGAGCGAGCAATCGTGACCATGTCCCTGACGCGTACGAAGGAAGCCCTTTTGCGAGAGCACCACTGTGACTGGTTCATCGGCCACCATGGGTTCCGCCTGAACCACCTGCGCTTCTTCAATCAACGTGCGACGTTCGTCGCCAAAGGTCTTGGCAGCCTGTTCAATTTCGCGTGCAACCGTACGGCGTAAGACCGCATCGCTACCCAACAAGCGTTCCAGTGACTGCTTTTCTTTTTGAAGTTCAGCGAGTTCTTTTTCGATCGCAATCGCCGCCAAACGTGCCAACTGACGCAAACGAATTTCGAGAATATCGTCAGTTTGACGTTCAGTGAGTCCAAACTCAGCCATCAAGGCAGCCTTCGGGTCATCGTGCGTACGAATAATTTCGATCACGCGGTCAATATTCAATAAGACCAACGCACGCCCTTCGAGCACATGGATACGGTCATTGACCTTATCTAAACGCGCCTTTGAACGACGACGTACCGCTTCTAAGCGGAAGTCAATCCATTCGCGGATGATGTCAAGCAACGTCTTTTGCTTAGGCTTACCGTCAATCCCGAGCATGACGAGGTTGACCGAAACATTGGACTCCATCGAGGTCTGAGCCAACAACGCGGCGACAAACTCTTCGCGATCAATACGACTCGACTTGGGTTCAAAGACCAAACGCACAGGATGCTCTTCGCTTGACTCATCACGCACGCGATCCAAAATCGCGAGCATGGCGTTCTTGGCTTGCTGCTGTTTGGCAGAAACCGTCTTTTTGTCTTTCTTTGCCTTCGGATTTGTGATGGCTTCAATTTGGTTGAGCACATCTTGTGACGACGAGGCGGGCGGCAATTCGTCCACCACCAATTGCCACTGACCACGCGACAAATCTTCAAAGTGGTAGCGCGCACGCACAATGAGTTTGCCGCGCCCCGTACGATATATGTCACGAATCACGCTTCGTGGACTAATAATCTGGCCACCACACGGAAAGTCGGGAGCTGGCAACACTTGGAGCACTTCGTCCAGTGTCGCCTCAGGCTTATCGATCAAGAGCGTACAAGCCGCTGCGACTTCATTGAGGTTGTGGGACGGAATATCTGTCGCCATACCCACGGCAATCCCTGAGGAGCCATTAAGCAACACGAACGGCAATTTTGCGGGCAAGACCACAGGTTCTTGGAAGTTACCGTCGTAATTCGGCGTAAAGTCGATCGCACCCGTATCCACTTCATCAAGCAACAATTGCGCAATCGGCATCAAACGCGCTTCGGTATAACGCATAGCGGCCTGAGAGTCACCGTCTCGGCTACCAAAGTTCCCTTCACCGTCGATCAACGGATAACGAAGCGAAAAGTGCTGCGCCATACGCACCAACGCGTCATAGACGGACTGGTCACCATGCGGATGGTATTTACCCAACACGTCACCGACCACACGGGCAGACTTCACAGCCTTAGCACCAGCTTTAACGCCCATACGTTCCATGTCAATCAAGATACGACGCTGAACGGGCTTTTGACCGTCAGAGACGTCTGGCAACGCACGGCTTTTCACCACAGACATGGCGTACTCTAAGTACGCACGACTCGCGTAACGCGCTAGCGTCAACTGACCGTCGTGCTCAGCGTCACCTGTCATCACATCGTCAACATGGTTACCTAGTGGCGACGTTGCTGTATCGGCTTCAGCCGTTTCATCGGACGAAGAAGCGTCTTCTGCGTTCACTTCATTCACGTCATCAACTTCAGGCTGCGCTTCGACTTGAGCACCCATAGGTTCTTGGGTAGCTGTAACGTCGTCAGTCAAATCAAGCGTCAGCGTCTCCGTCGTCGATGATGCTGTTGCCTGGGACGCTGCAGGGGTTTCTGTTGCAGTATCCTTCGCCTCCGTTACGTCTTCATACACCAATTCAATATCGCCAAAGAGACCGCCGTCATCCAAGGTCTCGGGCGTCACACCATTTTTCTTTCTTGCCATCTCGATTGATTCCTTAGACATCCGCTTCGACGCGGTCACCGTATTCTTCCATCCACAACTTGCGACCGCTCGCGCCCTTGGTGGCCATGAGTAGGTTCATGATTTCACCCGTCACGGCTTCAGAAACGTCACCCAAAGACACCGGCAATAAGCGGCGGGTATCGGGGTGAAGCGTCGTTTCGGCCAACTGCGCTGCCTTCATTTCGCCCAAGCCTTTAAAGCGAGAGATCGTGAGTTTTTCTTCGTCAATGCCTTCTTTACGTAAAGCGGCCAACGTGCGTTGAAGTTCACGGTCGTCCAAGCAATAAAGCTTACGTTCAGCCTTACGGCCTTTTTTAGGCACATCCACACGATAAAGAGGTGGCATCGCAACGTACACGTGACCCTCTTCGATCAATTTCGGGAAATGACGATAAAAAAGCGTGAGCAACAAAACCTGAATGTGACTACCGTCGACGTCAGCGTCAGACAAGATACAAATCTTGCCGTAACGAAGCCCCTTAAGGTCAGGCTCGCCGTCAGCAGGATGTGGATCCACGCCAATAGCTACCGCAATGTCATGCACGGTATCAGACCCAAAAATCTTGTCAGCATCCACTTCCCACGTATTGAGGATCTTGCCACGCAACGGCAAAATCGCTTGGAATTCCTTATTGCGACCCGACTTCGCTGAGCCCCCTGCCGAGTCCCCTTCCACGATAAAGATTTCGTTACGCGTAATATCATCCGATTCGCAGTCGGTCAACTTACCTGGCAACACGGCCACGCTCGAGGACTTCTTCTTCGAATATTTCGTCGACTGACGCTGACGAGCTTGTGCCTGCGAAATAATGAGTTCAGCGAGCTTTTTGCCTTCTTCGATATGATCATTCAACCAGAATTCAAACTGCGGGCGCACGAAACCACTCACCAGCTTCATGGTTTCGCGGCTTGTTAATTTCTCTTTGGTTTGGCCTTGGAATTGCGGATCAAGGGCTTTTGTGGATAGCACAAAATTCGCGCGGCTAAAGACGTCTTCAGAGAGAATCTTGACATTCTTCGTCTGTAAACCATAGGCCTGCATAAAGGCAAGCATGGCTTGATAAAGGCCATCCTTTAAACCAGCTTCATGCGTCCCACCCTGCGGCGTTGGGATGAGGTTCACATAGCTTTCACGCTCTAGCGACCCTTCGGTCGTCCAGATCACCACCCAAGAAGCCCCTTCGCCCACCGAAAAACCATCATCGGCATCGGTCACAAAGCCTTGCGCTTCAAAGGGCGGAATCAAGGGTTCAGCATTGATTTCAGAGAGCAAGTATTCGCGTAAACCGCCTTCATACTTCCAGGTTTGTTCGCGCCCCGTTTTTTCATTACGGTAGACCACTTCACAGCCAGGCAACAACACGGCCTTTGAGCGTAACAAACGCACCAACGCGGCTTCTGGCACATTGGGGCTATCAAAATACTTGGGATCAGGTTTGGCAGTGACGCGCGTCCCAGTTTGAGACTTGGGGCGTGGCGACTTTTTTGAGGTCAGTGGTGCGACAACATCACCATCGGCAAAGCCCATGGTCGACTCTTGACCATCGCGCCACACCGTGACATTTAGATGGGTCGACAAAGCGTTCGTGACCGAGACACCGACACCATGCAAACCACCGGCAAACGAATAGGGACCCGAGCCATCAGCCTTCGCGAACTTACCACCCGCGTGCAAACGTGTAAAGACCAATTCAACCACAGGCACCTTTTCCTCAGGATGGCACCCCGTCGGAATCCCACGGCCATTATCTTCAACCGTGACTGCGCCGTCCGCATGTAGCGTCACAGCAATACGCGAGCCAAACCCAGCCAACACTTCGTCGGTCGCATTGTCAATCACTTCTTGAATAATGTGAAGAGGATTGTCCGTGAGGGTATACATCCCTGGGCGCTGTTTGACGGGCTCTAAGCCTTTGAGCACCTTAATCGACGAGACGCCATAATCCTCTTTCTTGCCGCTTACTTTCGCCATAACCGTTTTATTACTAGCCTAAATGCTTTAACGCAAAAAAATCATCAAGGTACGACACCCAAACCCATGTGTGATGTCGCACTAAGTGCATGGATTGTAACCTATGCCAAAGATTACCCTATGGTTTGCACAGGAGACAATGCATTTTGTATGCGCTTGGACAACAACTACCGCTACAATACTTTCACCCCTCACTAATTAAAACTACTTATATTCATAGCTCACTATGGCAAAACTCTACATGGGCTTCGACGCTGGCACACAGAGCGTCAAAGTCGCCGTTTATGACGAGGCCTTCCAGTGCCTCACCAGTCACAGTCTGCCTACGACGTTGCATTACCCGCAGCCAGGTTGGGTAGAAATGAGTGCCGACAACTTCCTTGATATTACGGTGCAATCCATGGCAGCCTGTGTCGACAGTTTGCGCGACATGGGTCACGACCCCAACGATATCTGCGCCATCATGGGCGATGGGATCATTTGCGGGATCGTAGGCGTTAATGCCAACGGTGACGCGATTACACCCTATATCAATTACCTCGATAGCCGCACGACCCCTGACGTTGAAGCCCTTAACGCACAAGGCCTCTCGATTTGGGGACGTGAAACTGGCAACCCCGTCGCTTCGCCGATGTTCCCCGCCATGTTTGCACGTTGGTTCTTGCGTGAACACGAAGCCTTTAAGCGTGACGGTGTGAAGTTTGTCCATAATGCGCCCTACATTTTGATGCACCTCGCTGACCTCAAAGGCGATGATGCCTTTATTGACTGGGGTGCCATGTCAGGCTGGGGTTTGGGTTACGACGTTCAAAAGAAATGTTGGTCTGACGAACAGCTCGACATTCTCGGCATTGATCGTCGCTACATGCCGCGCATCGTCCGTCCTTGGGACAAGGTCGGCGGCTTATGCGAAGCCATTGCTCAAAAAACAGGGCTCCCTGTTGGCATTCCCGTCTTAGGGGGCGCTGGCGACACGATGCAATCGATGTTGGGCTCGGGGATTTTTGAAGCCGGTCAAGGCGTTGACGTAGCTGGGACTTGTGCGATGTTCTGCGTTTCTACGAAGGGCATCGTGCCGGAACTCTCTCAACCAGGTTTAGGCCTCATTTTTAATTCGGGCACCTTGCCTGACAGCTACTTCTATTGGGGCTTTGTGCGAACGGGTGGCCTTGCCCTTCGTTGGTTTAAAGACAACGTCTGCGCCCAGGCTGATGATCCCGATTACTATGGCCCCATGACCGAAGGCGCAGCCAAAGTGCCTGCTGGTTGCCGTGGTGTGATGTTCCTTCCTTATTTGACGGGAGGCTATGGCGACGAAAAAGAAGCGAGCGGATGCTTCTTAAATATGACCATGGACGACGATCAGTGCGTCATGTGGCGTGCCGTCCTCGAAGGCATTGGGTACGACTATATGGCTTTAGCAGACACCTACCGTCAGGCTGGTGTCGACTTAAACCGTTTGACGGTCGCTGAAGGCGGTAGCCGTAATGCCCTTTGGAACCAAATTAAGAGCGATATGCTTAACGCGAACGTAGTCCGCTTTAAAAATGCAGGCGGCGCTGTGCTCACCAACTGCATCGTCGCCTCTTATGCCGTGGGCGACACCCAGGACATTTGCGAAGCATTAAGTGCCAACATTGCTCAGGATGCGCAATACGCCCCTGACGCCAAGCACTCAGCACGCTATCGCAAGCTCTTTGACATGCGTAACACGCTCGTCCGTGAAGACATGAAGGCAGCCTTCCATCGCTTGGTAGCGATGCGCGAAGTGGATTGACATCCGCTTTTCGATAAGGCATCTGATTCAAAAACAATGGCCAGATCTCGCGATCTGGCCATTTTTTTTGTCTGGTGCTCCTTGACGCCCTAACTGGACGTCATGGAGCAACTCATAGAAGTGCCTTATTCAGGTTGCTGCTCACCTTCGATGAACTTCGGCTGAAGCATTTCTTCACCGAGTTCAGTGCGCAAGGCAGAGAGATAACCACGACGATCGGCTTCACCATAGATCGTGGCAAACTCACGCGTGAGCGACTGAAGTTCTTCGGGCTTGGGCGTTTCCACCTTGGCAGCCTTCACAAAGCCAATGATGTAGGCACCGCCTTCAACAGCCATACCCGTGTAAGTCGGGAGCTTATCGGCCGGCAAAGCCACCAAGCGGTCAACGAGTTCAGCCGGATGACCGAGGAGACGCTGGCGAGAAACCCAAACCGGGGCGCTAAAGCCGTCGAGCGACTTAGAGTCACGCACTTCAGCGAGCTTCTTTTCACCGGCAGCCTTGGCCAATTCAGCGGCCTTACGGAGCTTCATGCCATCAGCAATTTCGGCTTTGACTTCATCAAACGGACGAACGGCCGTCGGATAATACTTCACGACACGCGCAGCGACGAGCTTATTGCTACCCACTTCAACAGCGGAAGAATTACGCTTTTCTTTCAAGCATTCGTCGCCATAGAGGTTGTCGATCACATGTTCGTTAAAGAGTGGCTTCAATTCAGGATCGGCCACGCCAGCACGCGTCACATTGTCAGCCTTGTGAATCGTGAGACCAAACTTCTTGGCCACAGGTTCAAGGCTATCCGCCTGTTCATAAACGATGTTCGTAAAGTCTTCAGCCTTTTCAGAGAATTCACGAAGCGCCATCTGACCGATGTATTCGGCTTCAATGTCACTACGAACAGCTTCAAACGGACGGATCGCGGACGGACGAATGTCGGTCACATAAATGATGTGCCAACCGAAGTCACTTTCGATCGGACCCACGATATCGCCCTTCTTCGCGCTGAAGGTTGCATCTTCAAAAGGCTTCACCATCATGCCGCGCGGGAAGAAATCAAGGTCACCACCCTGCTGAGCAGAACCGCCGTCGATAGAGAATTCTTTGGCGAGCTTCGCAAAGTCAGCCGGATTAGCCTTGACCTTAGCCAACACTTCTTCAGCCTTCTTCTTAGAGGCTTCCTTATCTTCGCCAAAAGCAATCAAGATATGGCTAGCACGACGTTCTTCAGGCGTCGTAAATTGTTTCTTGTTCTGTTCGTAATAACCGCGCACTTCTTCTTCGTTCGGCTTGATACCAGCCTTGAAGTCGTCGGGCGACAAGACCACATATTCAGCCGTCATGTGCTCTTCAGCCAAGAATTCCTTCTGATGCTGATCGTAGTAAGCACGCACTTCTTCAGGCGTCACCTTTACATCGCCTAAATACTGGTCAACGTTGAAAATCATCGTCTGAATTTCACGCTGCTCCGTAATGATCTTGTGGAGATGTTCAACCACAGCAGGCGGCACCGGATACGTAGCCGTCACACCCGTCAACAGGGTTTCCTTAGCGAGGTCGCGACGGATTTCATTCACGAACTGTTGGTCGCTCTTACCCTGACTCTGAAGGAAACGTTCATAGAGTTCTGGCGAGAACTGACCGTCCTTCTTCAAGGCATCAGCGTTCTTAATGAGCGAGATAGCCTGCGCTTCGCTCACATCGACATATTCCTTCGCCACCATCTGAGAAACGGCGGATTCATCCATCAACATGCGAAGGATGGCTTCACGCGCTTCGGGCGTATCAAGCATGCCAGCACGGAACTGTTCCCCCATCTGCTGACGATAGCGTTCGAGCTGTTCGCGCTTAGCACGGTCGAACATTTCGGGCGTGATGGAATCTTCGCCGACCTTGGCAATCGAATTATCAGCCTGCGTCATGCGGTTATAACTATAAATCCCCGTCACAACAAAGCTAGGAATAATGAGCACCATGGCGATAAACATCAGCCAGCGCTTGTGGTCACGAAATGCCTGAAGCATGGATCTGTCCTATTTTTATCTATCTCGATTTTTTAGACCAAAAAAAAGGCGAACCTCAAGGTTCGCCTTTTTAGAAATCGTTGGCGGAGTGGACGGGACTCGAACCCGCGACCCCCGGCGTGACAGGCCGGTATT
>CALEAW010000027.1 GCA_937943605.1 uncultured Sutterella sp.
ACTCGATCAACAAGTTGTTAGCGTCAATGAATCGCTACACGGTGTTTCGGAATAGATCGTGTGAACCATGGTTGTTGGACTTGCTACCTAAAAAGGTTCGTGATTGGCTTACGTGTCTTTTTAAGGTGGAAGTACCTCCCAAAAAATTCCGCAGCTAACAATCATCTATTGATCATTGTCAATAATTAGACCCTAGATAGGAAATTAGCTGCGGAGTTTGGGGATCGAGACCTTTAACGAATGATGCGCGGCGTCGCTGTCGCCATACGTGCCATGGGCGAATCGTCAGATTGCGCACGTTCAGCCAAGAGGCGATCCATTTCTTCGTCGCTAGGATCTTCGTCCTCTTCGCTCACCAAACGGTCGGCAATCGACAAGAAGCTAGGCACCACCACGTCATCGTCACCCACGGTTTCATCTTCAGAGGGTTCGACGACCGACAAGACCTTAACTTCAAACTGCAATGCAATGCCTGCTAACGGGTGATTGGTTTCTAAGACGGCCATACCATCAGCGACTTCGGTCACAAACCAACGACGACCATCATTCACTTCGCCTGGTACCCCTTCAAAGGCCAAACCACGCACAACGGTTTCAGGGTTACCCAAGCGTTCAACGGGCACCATGACCAAGGCATCAGAATCGTACTCACCAAAAGCATCTTCGGGTTCAAGCTTAATAAAGAAGCCTTCCCCAGCAAAGCGACCTTCTAAGGCTGCTTCGAGCTTAGGAAAAATATCACCGTGCCCATGCAAGTACGTAATCCCTTCGTCTCCCGACTCTTCAAGCACTTTACCCGTCATGTCCGCCATGCGCACAGACAACGTGACAAGCATGTCTTTCTTCACAGAAAGCGTCATGTCAATCTCCAACAAGTTATAGATCTTCTAGGCGGCGCCAACCCGTTGGCAACACACACCCAGGTCGAATCAATAGGTAAATCAATAAGATCACATTGAACCCAGGCACCAACATCAAAAAGCCCCAAGCCCCACTGTGACCAATGTCATGTAAACGGCGCGCTGAGGCTACCGTCATATATAAAAGCAATAAATTGATGATGAGCGGATACACCAAGCGTCCAATCCACACCAAATCCTCATCGCTCAAAAATGGCGCGTCTGCGACCCAATCAATCGACAACCAAATCAGCCACGCCCAAAGCAAACCCAAGAGCGTTTCTTTGGCATAGCGAAGCCGTCCTGATCGAAATTGAGGACAAAAGCTAATGAGCCATAGGCTCAGCTGACGCGTCATCGTTAAAGCGCCTCAAGAAGCTTAAGCCAACGCGCACAAGCTTCAGGCGTTAAACGACCTTCTCTTTGAGCGGTTTGATACGTCTGACGTAACACGTTTTTTTGCGCTTCACGCGCGTCTTGTGCCTCAAGCGGCAATCCATTAAGTTTCGCCACGGTTTCGTCAAAACGTGCCTTCGCCCAATCTTCTGCATCGGCATCCATACGTTCGACAGCTTCAGTCTTCGGCAAAGGTTCATGAGGCTCTAAGATCTCAACCGCGGGCGTTTCGCGAACCACGCGTTGAGGAGCAGGACGTACTTTAGATGATGTGCCACGTACCACAGGCGCCGCGTCTTCTAACGTCATCACTGCCAATGGATCAGGACCAAAACGATTCAAGCCTTTTTTGCCCGCCCAAAATCCCAAGACAAAAATCATAATGAATTGAAGCCCTGGAATAATCAAAAAGAGCGCAGCCATCCCACTATAGTTGATGTCGTGTAAGCGTCGAACGACGGCTGAAACTAGGCACGCCGTGAGTGTGAGGTAATAGGCCCACGCCAGCCCTAAGACCACCATACGAACGGGCGTTGAGGTGATTTCGAAAGGACTGAACGCAGCAAAGACGAAAACCCCAACAAAGCTCAACACACTCAGCACAATCAAAGTGCGCCAATAAGCCGAACGACTCGCGCGTCCTTTAAACGAAAAGGACAAAATTTCATTGACAGCCAACGACATCACATCCTCACCTAGACAAGAAAAGCCTCGGCGCTTCGATGAAGCAAGAACCGAGGCTTACAAAGGCATCCATGAGACGCATGGATGCCACAAAAAACATCACGCGATGTTTAGCGGAGCTGTTCTGCCAAGAGCGTCAAGATGTTCTTAGCAGCCCCGGTCTTATCTTCGGCCCCATCGGCACCCAAGACAAGAATACGGGTCGAGGCACCTTCGTCCGACAAGTGGATGCGGTATTCAGGCGCTTCCACAGCCTTGTCAGAGCCAAAGACACGCGTAAAGAAGCCACGTTCAGACTTGACATGCTTTTCGTACTCTGGATCCAAGTAGCGAACCATGAAGTTACCAGCAGCACGGTCACGATCCACCAATTCAAAGCCCATACGGTCAACCAAGAGTCCCACCGTACGCCATGCACGGTCAAACGGTTCCTTGAGCATCACAGCTTCCACCGAGCCATCTTCAGCCTTGACGAGGTCGCTACGGGCTTCTTGCTTCGTCACGTCAACCACCGCAGCGGCTTCAACCTTCTTGATGGGTTCAGCTTCAGGATTAAATTCTTCGTCGATACGAAGAGCCAAACGCTGAAGCATTTCAGCTTCCATCGTCGGGTCAGTGGGGCCCGGTTGCCACATCGTGGAGTCGTTCTGAGAACCCGTCACCACTTCGACCATCGAGCGGTGCGTAATGAAGATGTCGCTAGAGCCATCGGCATTACGTTCGATACGGCAACGGTACTGGTCACGTTCACCCGTCGAGTAAGCAAAGTCAAGGACCTTACCAATCGTGCCACGGATGATGTCCTGCGGCAACTTGGCCTTATTTTCAGCCCATTCGGTTTCCATATAACCCGTCTTTGGGTTCTGGTTCTTGATGACCAAGCCAATGGAAGGCCAGAAGTCCTGAACCACCGTCCAGAGCTGTTCAGCATCGGCATTCACGCGCAACCAACGTTCAGAGCCGTCACGCATAATCTTGGACGTCACGACACGCTGAACAATGGCACCACGTTCTTCGACGACTTCACCAGCGAGCTGCGCACGTGCCTGTTCGGCATTAGCACTCACAATACTCGGACGAGAAGGCACCTCAAAGCGGTTTTCATTCGGAATGTTGGCCAAATCAGGCGGTACTTCGAGGTTAGCACGGGTGTTAGAGGCTTCGTACTGAACCTTATCTTCAGAGAAGTTAATACCGAGAGCGGAGCAACCACCAAGAACCAGCAGAGCCGGGCAAAGCGTAGCTACACGCAATGAACGCTTAATCATCGAGGATTCCTTCAATCAGAAAATCTAGAACGTCAACTTTTACCCTGACCGGTCGATCAAAGCACACATCAACGAAAACAATCATTCCCGTCACGCGGAAATGCGCCGAACCAGAATTCGACGAACATATCTTGAGGAGTTTAGCAAACTCTCACGACTTCAACCTATATTCATTGGCCAAAGTCATCAAAAAAAAGCATCTCTTTGAGTGTTAACGATAGTTTTCGAGTGGCAAAGCATAGGCTTCCACGGCACCAGGCTTCATCAACACGATGCGAGCGACGCACGTCTCCAATGCCGTCATCCCTTCTTCGTAGGCGATCAATCGGGCGCCCTCTGGCATCAAACGTAAGAGTTCGCCCTCTTCTAAAAAGTGCGCAGGATTTTTAGGGTGCGCCCAAATCATCGTGTTGGCTCGTGTAAAGGTTTCCATTACAAAGAGGCCACCTGGCGCCAAACTCTCCCAATAAAACGGAAAGTGCGGACGATGCAAATAGTTGGTGACTACGATCCCAGCAAAGCGATCCTTGTCCCATGGCCAGGCTTCATTTTCGAGGTCACGGCATTCGACCGTCACGTTCGGCATACCGACCAAGGGTTCAACCTCGGTCACATTAATATCCACCGCCAAAACATCGTGTCCTTCTAAGGCCAACATCGCCGTATGGCGTCCGCCACCACAAGCCAAATCCAAGATCTGACCATGACGGCTAAAGAGATGACGCCAACGCATCACCCAAGGCGACGGTTGACGAAAAGACTGAGCATATGCGTTTTTAGCCATCAAAGCACCACATTCACCAACCACTCACCCATTTCTAAGAAGGGACGCGCAAATAAACTTAAGCCGCCACCCGCCATCAGAATGACCAAAATCAGCATCCCGTAGGGTTCGATGCGGTCTAAGAGGTTGCCTGCAGGATTCGGCAAGAGGCCACGAAGAATACGGCCACCGTCCAACGGCGGAATCGGAATTAAGTTAAAGGCCATGAGCATCAAATTCACACTGACGCCAGCCACAGCCACGCTAATCACGAACCGTTCATTGATGCCCATGATCACCGCAAACTTCAATACCAAGGCCCAAAGGATGGCTTGTAAGAGATTAGCCATTGGCCCGGCTAAAGCCGTCAACATCATGTCACGGTTGATGTGTCGGAAGTTACGCACGTTGATCGGCACGGGCTTTGCCCATCCCAACACAAAACCAGCACCTCCCGTCAAGGCAGACATGATCACCAACGCGGCTGGTACAAGAATCGTCCCCACGGGATCGATATGCGGCACAGGATTAAGCGTCACGCGCCCGAGCATCCATGCCGTTTTATCGCCCAACTGTTTTGCTGCCCAACCGTGGGCAGCTTCATGGATCGTAATCGCAAAAATCAGAGGGATCGCGTAAACGCAAATCGTTTGAATGGCAGAACCAAGCATATTGAGTCTAAGAATAAAACGAAGATCGAATCAGGCAAGTCTGCCACAGTTCTCGACTCAATTGACGCCTGAAGCGTATCGAGACTCAAGAAAAACGCTCAAATTGTTACAGATGGCGCAAAAAACGCCAGACTGGGGTCAAATCCTCAGGGATGGGCGACTGATGCCCAGGCAACGGACGCGCGCCGCCGTGGGTATGCCAGTCTGAACCCGCGCTCGCTAAAAAGCCCATTTGTCGTGCGACCTCAGCAAACTTCTGGTCAGCATCTCGCGTTTGAGAGCCCGAGCACACTTCGATGGCTTCGCCGCCCAAGGCTTGAAACTTTTTAAAGAGTTCGTCGAGCATCCAATCTTCACTAAAGGCATAGCGCCCCGGGTGCGCAATCACGGCCATGCCACCTGCCGAGTGAATCAACTCAACGACTTCGTCTAAACCTGGCCAATCAATTTCAACGCAACAGGGGCGTCCTGTCTTTAGATACTTATCAAAGGCTTCTTGATACTGCGACACATAACCCGCTTTTAAAAGCCAACGCGCAAAATGGGTTCGCGACAAGTTGTCCTTGTTATCAGCTAGCGACAGCGCACCTTCATAAGCGCCTTGAATCCCAAAAGACGCAAAGCGCTCTCCGATAAGTTGCCCACGACGATCGCGCTTCGTGCAAACATCTCTAAAGAAAGCGTCGACCCCCGCCGCAGATGCATCAAGCCCGAGCCCCACAATGTGAATGACTCGGCCGCCCCAGCCTGTCGACACTTCAACCCCAGGGATAAAGCCCATCCCGAGTTCTTCGGCCACCGCAGACGCCTGATGTACACCATCCATCGAATCATGGTCCGTGAGCGCCATTAACTGAACGCCGTTGTCATACGCAAGATGAACCAATTCACTCGGCGAAAGACTACCGTCGGAGATATTGGAGTGCATATGCAAGTCGATGATCATACGTGGCCCTTAGCGATGAAAAAAAATGAATTTTTTTATTATAGATCGACGCCCCGATCGAACGCCGAAGTGACACGCTTTTTAGCTTCGTCAATCACTTGAAAATCTCACCCTGCGTCCCCATATATGCCTTATCGACATTGACAGGCACAGCGTAACTCGGCATCATGTGCCCATCTCAATTTTTGTAGCGATGTTGGTGGCATTCTTAGCCGATCACAATCTAGCCACTCAGTCTTATCATCGCGCATCATTCGCATTATTTCGACAATAAGGAGGATACCGAGATAGGTGCCTAATTCCTATCCGGTCCCACTATGGACGCTCTTCAAAAACTGCTTTTTCCCCGTGCCGCGGTTCGCGGTGAAACCGTGACGTTACATGACGCTTTCAATCGTGCTGTTGAACATCAGCACCTGCCGTTAGCGGTTCGTCGCTTAGCGGGTGAAGTGACCGCCTCGGCGCTTTTAGCGGCTGCCGCGCTCGAATTTGACGGTACCGTGCTTTTGCAGATTGCGGGCGACGGTCCTTTGAAGCTCCTCGTTGCTGAAGTGCGACCTGGTCTCGTCTTCCGTGTGAGCGTGACCCTTCGTGACGATGCCGGTGACATTGATCCCAATGCCACGATGACTGACCTCGTCAATGCCCATGGTCAGGGACGTTGTGCCTTGATTTTAGATCAGACGGGGCGCGACCCCAATATGCAACCCTATCAGGGTGTGGTCTCACTCGTCGGCGATACGTTTGCTGAAGTCATGACCAATTACTTTGCAACAAGTGAACAGGTTGAAACGAAGATTGTGCTCGCAAGCGACGAAAGTGGCGTGGGCGGTCTGATGCTTCAGAAGATGCCGTTACTTGGTGGCAAGACTTTGCCTGAAGACTTTGACGAAGAAGGCTGGCACCGTCTCAAGGTGTTTGCTCAAACAGTAAAGAGCGAAGAACTCTTAACGCTCGACCCTGAAGAAATCAATCGTCGTCTTTTCTGGGAAGAGTCTCCCAACGTCACGCTTGAAGTCACGCCGCGCTTTGAATGTCGTTGCTCTGACGAAGGCGTCAAGCAGATGATTCGCTCTCTTGGCGAAGAAGAGGCTAATGCCATCGTGGATGAACTTGGTGCTATTGAAGTGACCTGCCACTTCTGTGGTCACACGCGTCGCTTTGATAAGACCGACGTAGCCGCCCTCTTTGCCGGCACAGATGATTTGCCAAAGACAATCAACTAAGCTCGCGTTGAACTCATAAAAAATGCACGGCCTTTTTGAGACCGTGCATTTTTTTATCGGCGATAACGAGCAGGTGGCGCTCTTAAATTCTTCGGCGCATGATAAAGGTCACCCTTTTTCGCGGAGAATGTCGGACGAGACCCTGGCTTAATGTCAGGCGATCGATAGTCCGGCATGCTCGCAAGTTCTTGCGCACGCTTTTCATACTCTTCAGGCGTTTCTAAACGAAACAACACTTCGTCATTTTTCACCATATAAAGCTCACGACGAGCGCGCTCTTCAATGGCGTCACGCTGATGAACCAATGAATAAAGTTCAGCACTGAGCTCTTCATTACGTTCACGCTGTACGCGGTTCGCTTCGTTTTGCACCTGTAGAGATTGTTCAAGTTCCGCTGCACGGAACCAGGCACCGCTAGGTCCAAAGAGCTGATAGCCCACGACCGCGATGCCTGCCATAAGACAGAGCATGAAAATTCGCGTCATGCCCTAACTCCACACCGATTACTTACGGATGCAGTAGAAGGCATCAAAGCCAGGATACACGGCCACTTCGTCGAGATGTTCTTCGATACGAAGCAACTGGTTGTACTTGGCCATACGGTCAGAACGGCTCATCGAACCCGTCTTGATCTGACCCGCATTGAGACCCACAGCGATGTCGGCGATCGTGCTGTCTTCAGTTTCACCAGAGCGATGAGACACAACAGCCGTGTAGCCAGCGCGCTTGGCCATTTCGATGGCTTCAAACGTTTCGGTGAGCGTACCGATCTGGTTCACCTTGATGAGGATGGAGTTAGCCACACCCTTTTCGATACCTTCCTTGAGGATGGCTGGATTCGTCACAAAGAGGTCGTCACCCACCAACTGGACACGCTTACCCAAAGCGGCGGTCAGCTTGGCCCAACCTTCCCAGTCACCTTCAGCCATACCGTCTTCAATGGAGATAATCGGATACTTGTCGCACCAACCCTTCAACACATCGATCCATTCTTCGGCCGTCAACGAAGCGCCAGAAGACTTCTTCATCATGTACTTGCCGTTATCGAAGAATTCGCTCGAAGCGCAGTCAAGACCGATCATAATGTCCTTACCCGGTTCGTAGCCGGCAGCCTTGATGGCTTCAAGGATCAATTCGATGGCTTCTTCGTGGCTTTCGCACTTCGGAGCAAAACCACCTTCGTCACCCACAGCCGTGGACATGCCACGCGCATTGATGATCTTCTTCAAGGCGTGGAAGGTTTCAGCACCATAACGAAGGGCTTCACGGAAGCTCGGAGCACCTGCCGGAATAATCATGAATTCCTGAAGGTCGAGGTTGTTGTTAGCGTGAGCACCACCGTTGATGACGTTCATCATCGGCACAGGCATCTGAAGGGCGCCCATACCGCCGAAGTAGCGATAAAGCGGCATGCCAGCTTCTTCAGCAGCGGCACGGGCCACAGCCATAGACACAGCGAGAATCGCGTTGGCACCGAGACGGCCCTTATTTTCCGTACCATCAAGAGCAATCATCGTACGGTCGATGTAAGCCTGATCAGAGGCTTCGAGACCCAAAATCGCATCGGCGATTTCGCCAGTCACGTTAGCGACAGCGGTCTGAACACCCTTGCCGCAATAACGCTTCGGATCCTTGTCGCGAAGTTCGAGGGCTTCACGCACACCGGTGGAAGCACCAGAAGGCACAGCAGCACGACCCATCGCACCGCTTTCGAGCCAAACTTCGGCTTCAACGGTCGGGTTGCCACGGCTGTCGAGAACTTCACGGCCGATCACATCAATAATAGCGCTCATCTTTGATCCTTTTGTTTTCAGAAGAAAGGTCTGCCCATCACTCCCCTGAGCGACGGGCGTATCTATTAATTTTACTGCGAGATCACGTCTTCGAGGAAGGGACGAGCCTTCACGAGACGATCAATTTCAACGAGACTCGTCAAAAGAGCCTTCATATGGGCAAGTGGCACCAAATTCGGACCGTCACTCTTAGCGGTCGCAGGGGTCGGATGCGTTTCCATAAAGAGGCCAGCGACCCCAGTCGCCACAGCCGCTCGAGATAACACTGGCACAAACTGACGTTGGCCGCCCGAACACGTCCCATTGCCGCCCGGCAACTGCACGGAGTGCGTTGCGTCAAAAACCACAGGCGCATTTGTTTGGCGCATGATCGCCAAGCTGCGCATATCGGAGACCAAGTTGCCATACCCAAAGGAAGCACCGCGCTCACACACCGTAAAGACGTCTGGATCAAGCCCCGCTTCGGCCGCAGCTTCGCGTGCCTTTTCAACGACATTCACCATGTCGCCTGGTGCTAAGAACTGACCCTTTTTGATATTCACAGGCTTACCCGACACGGCGCAAGCACGAATAAAGTCCGTCTGACGGCAAAGAAAAGCTGGCGTCTGGAGCATATCCACTACACTCGCCACCACAGGCACCTCTGCCTCAGTATGAACGTCCGTCAACACTGGCACCCCTACCTTTTCACGAACCGAGGCCAAAATACGCAACCCTTCGTCGATCCCAGGACCACGGAAAGAGTGCGAAGACGTACGGTTTGCTTTGTCGTAGCTAGCCTTAAAGAGATAAGGAATCCCGAGTTCATCGGTGATTTCTTTCATCGTGGAAGCGATATCAATGGCCATCTGTTCACTTTCAAGGACGCAGGGACCAGCGATCAGAAAGAACGGGCGGTCAAGGCCGATGTCAAAACCGCAGAGCTTCATAAAAACTTCCTCCAAATATACGAAAAAAGGCAACCCCCGAACTGAAGCGCTCGATTGGCTGCCTTCTTTATCTATGCGTTAGGTGTGACCCAACTTAGGCCTGAGCCTTCTTGTCTGCCTGGGCAATCGCGGCTTCGATGTAAGCCTGGAAGAGCGGATGACCAAAGCGCGGGCTCGACGTGAATTCCGGATGGAACTGAACCGCAAAGAAGAACGGATGATCCGGCAATTCCATCATTTCAGGCAAGTGTTCGGTCGGGGTCTTGGCTGAAATCACCATGCCCTTTTCTTCGAACTGAGCCACATAGGCGTTGTTCACTTCATAGCGATGACGATGGCGTTCGGCCACGACGTCGCCATAGATGCGGTGAGCCAACGTACCCGTAGCCACAGGCACTTCCTGACGGCCAAGGCGCATCGTACCGCCCAAGTCGGACGATTCGTCACGCTTCTGAACGGCGCCAGAACGATCCTTCCATTCCGTGATGAGCGCAACCACTGGGTGAGCCGTATCCGGATCCAATTCGGTGGAGTTGGCGCCGCCCAAACCACAAACGTGGCGAGCGAATTCAATCACAGCCATCTGCATACCGAGACAGATACCGAGGAACGGAATCTTATTCAAGCGAGCATATTCGATGGCCTTGATCATGCCTTCGGTGCCGCGCTTACCAAAGCCACCTGGCACGAGGATCGCGTCAACGTCGGCGAGAATCTTTTCAGCGCCTTCTTCTTCGACCTGGCTAGCGTCAACATAACGAATCTTGACACGGGTTTCCGTACGGATACCAGCGTGGTTAAGGGCTTCGTTGAGGGACTTATAGCTGTCGGCATAGTCAACATACTTACCGACCATGGCCACCGTCACTTCACGCTTCGGATTCTTGATGCGACGAACGATATCTTCCCAAGCAGAAAGATCAGCAGGTTTCGTTTCGAGACCAAGCTTCTTGCAAACGAGGTCATCAAGATGCTGAGCATGAAGCATCAACGGCACTTCGTAAATCGTGGAAGCGTCAGCCACGCTGATCACGCAGTCCATCGGCACATTGGAGAAGAGAGAAATCTTGGCACGTTCGCCTTCGGGAATCATGTGCTCAGCGCGGCAGAGCAACATATCCGGATAAACACCTTCTTCACGGAGCTTCTGCACAGAGTGCTGTGTCGGCTTCGTCTTGAGTTCGCCAGCGGATGGAATCCACGGGCAAAGCGTCAAGTGGATAAAGCAGGTGTTGTTACGACCCACACGGAAGGACATCTGACGAACAGCTTCAACGAACGGCAAGGATTCAATGTCGCCCACCGTACCGCCGATTTCAACCACGGCCACATCAGGCTTACCATCAAACGTGGAAGCAGCGCCGCGCTGAATGAATTCCTGGATTTCGTTCGTGATATGCGGAATCACCTGAACAGTCTTACCGAGGTATTCACCACGACGTTCCTTACGAAGCACGCTTTCATAGATCTGACCCGACGTGAAGTTGTTGGGCTTATGCATCTTCGTAGAGATGAAACGTTCATAGTGACCGAGGTCGAGGTCGGTTTCCGCCCCGTCTTCCGTCACAAAAACTTCACCGTGTTGGAAAGGCGACATCGTGCCCGGGTCGACGTTGATATACGGATCGAGCTTGATCATGGTCACCTTCAGACCACGAGATTCCAGAATAGCCGCTAACGAAGCGGCGGCGATGCCTTTACCCAAAGAAGAGACAACGCCGCCGGTCACAAATACGTACTTGGTCATGAAGAAGAGCCCCACGCAAGGAGGTGTACAAAAAAATTAAAGCCGAGATTATACCTGAACTCTAACGATTGCACGCATTGTCCTGACGAACTTGCGCTTTTCATATCGTTTTCTCAGGCTGATTTTTTAATTGTACGAGAAAACCATAGGCGAAGACAGGATTTTTCTGCTTCGCCGATCGGTTTCACTCGCATTAATCGAGTTTATCGAGATCTAACACTGGCGCCGTTGGCGCAGCCTTAGGATTGTCAAAGTCTTCGTGACAGATCCCCTGACGGCAAACTTCGCAATCCTCTTCATTGCCGCTAAAGTCCCATTCAGGCTGAACAGTCACATGGTCGATATGAAATTCATCATGAAGCTGCTTGCGAAGGACGTCCAAAATCTTCGGCCAGCATTCAGGACTTTCAATATGTACGTGGCACTGAATCGCACCGTGTCCCGGGCTCATCGTCCACACATGTAAGTCATGGACACGATTGACACCAGGGATCGCTTCGATGCTACGACCCACACTAAAGTAATTCACGCCTTCAGGGACACCATCCAACAACACACGGGTCGAGTCCCGCAACAATTCCCACGTCGCGTGTAAGAGTAAACCGCACACCAACATCGAAAGAATCGGGTCAGCAATCGTCGGACCACCAAAGAAGATGATGATCCCGGCAATAATGGCCGCGACAGAGCCTAACAAGTCGCCCATCACGTGCAAAAGTGCCGCACGTGTATTCATGTTCTTTTTGTCTCGAGAAAGCGACCATGCCACCAAGATATTGATCACCAAACCAATACTTGCAATGGTCATCACCGAAAGACCTGAAACGGGCTGCGGCTCCATGATGCGAGAAATGGCTTCAGAGAAAATCCAAATCACAACGCCCAACATAATGAGGCCATTAATAAAAGCCGCCAAGACTTCAATTCGGCCATGACCAAACGAATGGTCACTATCAGCCCCTTTTTGCGCGAGCTTATTCGCGATCAGCGCAAATAAAAGGCTTGCCGAATCCGTCACCATGTGACCAGCGTCACCGATCAAGGCGAGCGAATTGCCCCAAATACCACCAATTAATTCAACAATCGAAAAGCCTAGCGTCAAAGCGACGGCAAAACCCAAAACACTCGTTTTGGTTTTTTCAGCGGCATGTAACCAATGGCTATCACCACGGCCGTGGCTCGTAAAACTTTCATCAGGGGTCGTCGTCATATGTTTTTCTTCAGACATGTTTTTTATCGATTTTATGAGCGCATCACCTAGACACGCTGACTACGGATGACATTTTGCCAAGATTACCTGAAATTCGTGTGACGAGCATCCAAAAAAAATAACTCCTGCGACAGTAAGAAACCATCACAGGAGTCATTTTGCGTTTAAGGCGTCGCGTTGTTTACTTGCCCGTCAACATTGAGACCGAGCCGCCACCAGCGAGAAGACCTGCCTGAGCGTAGATGCCCAACTTGGCGCGCGTATCCGTAATGTCAAGGTTACGCATCGTCAACTGACCGATACGATCCACAGCCGTGAACATCGAATCACCCTTTTCCATCGTCAAGCGTTCGGGTTCATACGTGAGGTTCGGGCTCTTCGTCGAGAGGATCGTGTAGTCGTTACCGCGGCGCAATTCGAGCGTGACTTCACCCGTCACTGCACGAGCCACCCAACGCATCGCGCTTTCGCGAAGCATCAAGGCCTGACTATCGAACCAGCGACCCTGGTAGAGGTAGCGACCCAACTTGATACCGTTAATGCGATATTCAGCAATCGTATCTTCATTGTGGATACCCGTCACGAGACGTTCGTAGGCCACAAAGAGGAGTGCCATCCCCGGGGCTTCATAGATACCACGAGACTTGGCTTCAATGATGCGGTTTTCGATCTGGTCAGACATACCGAAGCCATGGCGGCCACCGATACGGTTCGCTTCTTCCATCAAAGCTACCGGATTGGCAAACTTCTGACCATTGATGGCCACTGGCACACCTTCACGGAATTCGATCGTTACCGTTTCAGCGTCCACCTTGACATCATCACGCCAGAAAGCAACGCCCATGATCGGCTCGACAATCTTCATGTGAGATTCGAGGCTTTCAAGATCCTTGGCTTCGTGCGTCGCACCGAGCATATTGGAGTCGGTCGAATAAGCCTTTTCGGCGCTCATACGATAGTTAAAACCTTCCTTTTGCAAGAACGCGGACATTTCAGCACGGCCACCGAGTTCAGAGATGAACTGCGTATCGAGCCAAGGCTTATAGATCTGAAGGTTAGGATTGGCAAGCAAGCCATAACGATAGAAGCGTTCGATGTCGTTACCCTTATAGGTCGAACCGTCACCCCAGATATTGACCCCGTCTTCACGCATCGCAGCCACGAGCATCGTACCCGTCACAGCGCGACCCAACGGCGTCGTATTGAAGTAGAGCTGACCAGCCGTCGAGATGTGGAAGGCACCAGCCTGAATTGCGGCAAAGCCTTCATTCACCAACTGTTCACGGCAGTCGATCAAACGGGCATTTTCAGCACCGTACTCCATGGCACGACGAGGAATCGCTTCGTAATCATTTTCATCGGGCTGACCAAGATGGGCCGTATAGGCGTACGGGAGGGCGCCCTTATTCTTCATCCAGCGAAGTGCTGCGCTCGTATCAAGACCACCGGAAAAGGCAATACCAACTTTCTGGCCGACGGGAACGCTTTGGAGAATCGTTTGAGACATAGTGTGTAAATTCTGTAGAGATTGTGTTGTTGTTTACCCAGCAACCTGGGGCCTGTGTCGGAGCATTATCCCCTCTCTTCAGAAAAAAAGTGGTCTCAAACTGAGGCTATTTGAACCTTTTTGAAGAGTCCTCAAATAGCTTGGGACATATTACCTAGAGTAAACAAACCTTCTGAACAAATGGTCGACATTTACGACAAATTAGACGGCGAACCACATCGCATTGGCGACCAAAACTTCTGAGGCAAAAAATCGTTCTTCGGGTTAACGCTAAACGCCTGTAACAAAGTGTATTCAGCAAAAACGAGTCACATCACTCGCACGAATTGATCTTATTTTCCATTGGGGTTTTCCTATTTTTGAAGAAAACTAGTTCTAGGTCAAACACCTTATGTTTATTTTGTGCCTTTTCTTCATACAACAGATACACTTTCGACGGTATCGGGTGCCTGGTCTTCAAGGGACACGAGGACTAGCCTACGTCATCAGGACCACGATGCGTAGGGACAACAAAGGCATCCGACTGAACACGCATAGTTTCTATGCAACGTCATCAATAGTTGATGAAACGCGCGACTCAAGCGTTTCATTGAATGAGGAGTGATACATCATGTTTACAAAGAAGACTTTGATCGGTCTCGGTCTTATCGCTGCTTCTGGCGCTGCCATGGCGCTTCCGAACGTCGCTGTTCTCGCAACGGGTGGTACGATCGCTGGTGCTGGCGCTTCTTCGACGGGTACGGCTTACTCTGCTGGTAAAGTGAGCGTTAACCACCTCGTCGCCGCTGTGCCTGAACTCGCCAAGATCGCTAACGTGACGCCGCAGCAGGTTGCCCAGATTGGTAGCCAGGACATGTCCGACGAAGTTTGGCTCAAGCTTGCCAAGACGATCAACGCCGACTGCGGTAAGTATGACGGCTTCGTGATCACTCACGGTACCGACACAATGGAAGAAACCGCCTACTTCTTAAACCTCACGTTGAAGTGCGACAAGCCGGTCGTGATGGTTGGTGCCATGCTCCCCTCCACGGGTCTCGGCGCTGACGGTCCGCGTAACCTCTACAACGCCGTGTTGACGGCTGCTACCCCTGATACTGCTAAGCAGGGTGTCGTCGTTGCCATGGACAACGTTGTAGTTGGCGCTCGTGACGTGATCAAGACCAACACGGTTCAGCCTGAAACCTTCCAGGCCGCTAACTTCGGTAAGGTCGGCACGATCTTTAACAACAAGGTCACGTACGAATCCATGCCGCTTCGTGCTCACACCACGAAGACCCCGTTTGACGTCTCCAAGATCGACCAGTTGCCCAAGGTCGGTATCGTCTACAACCACGCTGGCGTTGAAGGCCTCCAGGCTGAAGCCCTCGTCAAGGCTGGCTACAAGGGTATCGTGAACGCTGGTGTCGGTAACGGTAACATCCATAAGTCCATCTGGCCGGTACTCGAACAGGCTACGAAGAATGGTGCTGTCGTTGTTCGCTCTTCCCGCGTACCGACAGGCGCCACCACGAAGGATGCTGAAGTGGACGACAAGGCTCAGCATTGGGTCTCCTCTGGCGAACTCAACCCGCAGAAGGCTCGCGTCCTTCTCCAGCTCGCTCTGACGAAGACCAGCGACTGGAAGGAAATCCAGAAGTACTTCGACCTCTACTAATCGGTTTTTTGAAGGCTTAACAGAGTCTTCATGACGATCTAGTACATTGAGCGCCATCAGAGAAATCTGGTGGCGCTCTAGTTTTCTGACTTCGATCAAAAAAATCTCATCCAATTTTCACAGACACCCTCAGGGTTTTCCCATAGTCAGGTAAAATCACTACAATAGCATTCCCATAATTAGATACAACCATGCTCAATTCCACGAAAAGCTGGTTTACATAACACTTCACTTTTTGCAGTCCTGAGTGTCTCTATGTCCGTGGTCGTCCAACCGCAACAGCGTTATAACAGTAGCTACATCTTCCGTATGGCCATTCCGCTCATGCTGAGTTTTCTCCTTGAGCAATTGATTGGCATGACTGACGTCGCCTTCCTTGGACGCGTCGGTGAAGTTGAATTAGGTGCTGCCGCACTGGCCGGCGTCTACTTCTTGACACTTTTGATGCTTGGCTTAGGCTATAGCTTTGGGCTTCAAGCCTATATGAGTCGCCGTAACGGTGAAAAGAAATTCTCCGAAATCGGGAGTGCCTTCCAAGCCGGCATCATCTTCCTCTTTGGCCTCTCGCTTTTACTGATTTTTGCATCTAACCTCTTGTCGCGTCCCTTCTTTGACGTGGCCTGCGAATCCGCCGCGGTCGCTGAAGCATCCGACACGTATCTCTTTTGGCGCGTGTGGGGCTTACCCTTTGCCTTTGCTAGTGCCGTTTTTCGTGCTTTTTTTATTGCAACGTTACGCCCCAACATTCTGACTGCGAGCTCCCTTGTGATGGTCGGCACCAACTTTATTCTCAACTACATGTTGATTTTTGGTTGCGGCCCGATTCCAGCCATGGGAATTGCCGGTGCGGCTATTGCTTCGACCGTCTCCGAAGTTGTTTGTTTAGCCTTTTTTGCCTGGTATGCACTTCGTCGCGTCAACCATCAGCGTTATGCACTCTTTGGGCACTTCCGTTGGGAGTGGCCGCTCCAGATCAAGCTTTTTAAGCTTGGTCGTTGGCTCATGATTCAAGAAGCCTTTGCTTTCTTTGCTTGGCTCATCTTTTTCTTAGCTGTCGAACACTTAGGTGAACTGCCTTTGGCGATTTCTAATATCGTTCGTCAACTTTGCTCCACTTTCTTCCTCTTTATTCATGCCTTCGGGTCAACCTGTGGCGCCATTGCTTCCAATCTCATTGGCGAAGGACGTGAAGAAGAAGTGCCGGCACTTTGCCGACGCGGTGTCGTCATTTGCACGCTTTGCATGCTGCCGTTTATGGCTTTCGTTTGCCTATTCCCAGAATTCACGCTCTCGATCTTTACGAGCTTTGATGATGTGATTGCAGCATCATTGCCGACGTTCTTCGTGATGATGGGTTCTTTGTTAATCGCCATCCCGTCGATGTACACCCTCTTCGTGATGGGCGGTATGGGACAGACCAAAGAAAGTTCCGTGGCCACCATGCTTGCTGCGGTCTTCTATTTGGTCTTCACGTTTGGCATTACTCACATGACGCAAGAAGTGCATATCGTTTGGTTTGCCGACTACGTCTACTACATCATCACTGGTATTGTCTTGTGGCTCTACTGGCGTCGAGGCACCTGGCGTCAGCATTGAGATCGCACTCAATAGCAATCCCTGAGCCAGTGACTCGCTAAAAATTCAAATCTCACTTAGCCCCGCCAGCCTATGATCTTCGTTTGAAGGTTATGCTCAAATGGCGGGGTTGTTTTTAAAAGTCTACCGCGAACACTATGTGCAGGAAGTGACGTTCTAGGGATGAAGGCGAAAACCCAGTCCCAAGAAAGAGCTAACTGTTGGTCATAGTGAATCCTCTGATTTCAATCGGGGACGCTTCAAAAGTAACAACATTCAAGCTCCCTCTCCAAAGCAAAAAAGCCCAAAGGTTCACAGCCTTCGAGCTTTTGAGGAACAGCCAATCATTAGTAGCTAACTTGCACATGGTACGCCCACCGAGACTCGAACTCAGATCTGTCCCTTAGGAGGGGACGGTTCTATCCAGTTGAACTATAGGCGCAACCAATAGGAGTGAGGCATTGTAGCAGATCTACAGCATCACGAAAAAATTATCACACCAAGTCGATACCTTTCGCCTGGTGTGATATTGCATGATTAAGCTTTTTGCATGTTCTTGACAGCTAAGGCCAAAAGCAACTCCTTAGAACCGACCTTATCAAAACGGATACGAATGCGTGTATCGTCACCAGCACCTGATAAGCCTTCCACAGATCCGGCGCCAAACTTTTTATGAGTCACGCGGTCACCCACATTAAAGCCGAACGTAGATTGCGCCGCACGCTCAGAAGCCTTCTTCACAACAGGCTCTTCACTCGCGCGATAAGTGCCGCTGCCTGAGAATCCGCGACGCCAATCTTCGCCCTCAGAAGATCGACTTGACGAGCCATAGTAAGACTGTCGACCGCTTTCTTGGCGACGGCCACCATAGCTAGGACGCTCCCAACCATACTGGCTATCGGAACGCCAACCTTGACTCGTACGGCGTTCACCCCAATGTTGATCGGTGGTGTGATCCTTTTCTTCTTTGAGTGCATCAGGAATTTCATCCAAGAAGCTCGAGGGCTCATTGCGATGCGTGTCGCCATACTGCATACGAGACTTGCAATAAGTCATCACCAAACGCTTTTTGGCGCGCGTAATGGCCACATACATCAAACGACGCTCTTCGCTCACCCCAGGACCACGCTCATCACGCATGGCCGAAAAGTGTGGGAAAACACCTTCTTCCACACCCACAATAAAGACCTCTGGGAATTCCAAGCCTTTCGCTGCGTGCACCGTCATTAATTGAACGGCATCCACATCACCCTGCTCATTCTTGTCACCCGCTTCTAACGTTGCTTGCGCTAAGAACCCTTGCAAAGGCGTCTGCTCCGTTTCGTCGGCCGGATTGAAGGCACTCATACTTTCGGGATAACCTTCGTTAGACATATAGCCTGACGCAGCTGCGAGCATTTCCTGCATATTCGCAAGACGATCTTCACCGTCTTTTTCGGCTTGATAATGGGCTTGAAGACCAGAGCGCACAATCACCAACTTGATCGTTTCAGCCAAACTTAACGTTTGGGCTTCGTCACGCATACGACGAATCAAGTCTCGGAAAACCGCCAACTTGGGCGAAATCTTATAGTCAGGCGCCGTCAAAGCACCCCATAAGGTAGTGTTACGCTGACGCGCTTCTTCTGCCAAGCCTTCGATCGTACGTGCACCAATGCCGCGTAAAGGAAAGTTCACAACACGCTGAAAGCTCGTATCGTCACCCGGATTATCCATCAAACGTAAGTAGGCCAACACATGCTTCACTTCAGCGCGTTCAAAGAAGCGCTGACCGCCAAACACACGGTACGGAATACCACGAGCAGTCAAAGCGCTTTCAAGCGCACGAGACTGTGCATTCATGCGGTACAAAATGGCATGATCACGCCAATTGCGTTGGCGAGCATAGTTCGCTTCAATTTCGCGCGCCACCCACTCAGCCTCTGTGCGATCATCATCCATTTTGGCCACGTAAATCGGCTTACCGCGGCTCCCTGAAGTCCACAAATTCTTGCCTAAGCGAGCACTGTTATTGCTAATGAGCGCGTTGGCAGCGTCGAGAATCGTCCCGGTTGAGCGGTAGTTTTCTTCAAGACGAATCGGTTCAGCCACTCTAAAATCACGCAAAAAATCAGACATATTGCCGACGTTAGCGCCACGGAACGCGTAAATCGATTGGTCATCGTCACCGACAGCGAACACAGCATTCATCGGGCCACCATTTGTACCACGACCAAAGCCCGCTAGCATCTGAAGCCAACGGTACTGCAAAACGTTCGTATCTTGGAATTCGTCAACCAAAATGTGACGGAAACGGTTTTGATAGTGAGAGCGAATGATTTCGTTACGGTCTAAGAGTTCGTAACAACGAAGTAGCAACTCAGCAAAGTCAACCACACCTTCTTTTTGACACTGCTGCTCATAGGCTTGATAGACCCTAAAAACCGTATCATCCCCTTGCTGGCCACCCGCTTGCGCCGCACGCATGCCGTGCTCTTTGTACCAATTGATGACACTCGCCACCTGACGAGGATCATGGGTATCTGTATCAATATTGAGTGCCTTCATCACGCGCTTCACGAGCGAGAGTTGGTCACTCGAATCAAGAATCTGGAAGGTTTTCGGCAATCCCGCTTCTAGCGCATGCGAGCGAAGAATGCGGTTACAGAGCCCGTGGAACGTGCCCACCCACATACGACGTAAGTCATAAGGCAACATGCCTTCAAGGCGAACCAACATTTCTTTGGCCGCTTTATTGGTAAAGGTCACAGCCAAAATTTCACTCGTCTGTGCGCGATGCTCTTGGATTAACCAGGCAATACGCGTTGTCAAAACACGCGTTTTACCAGAACCGGCACCTGCCAAAATCAAAATACTTTCTTCAGGCGCGGTGACTGCTTGAAGCTGACGAGGATTAAGTGACTGTAAAAGCTCGGACATGAAAAATACCCTTCGAGCATCCATCAAAACCAAATGAATGCGAACTCATAAAAAGACCATAGGGTTGAAAAGGTAGCACATTTCGACAAGTCACTCATGCCTTCTGAGATCATCTCCTGGAGGGAGGTGCTATCGTGCTATCCGAACAGCATTGTGTTTTGCGCGCGTGAGAGGCCTAGAGAGTATACTAGTAGGTTACTTTTTCTTATTTTGAACCCATTAATTTGGAAGGCGTTATGCGCGAGACTTACTCTGCTCAGGCAGTGGAATCCGAAGTCCAGGCCCAATGGAAGGCCAAGGACGTCTACCGTGCCGTTGAAGACGCGGTCAATGAACAGGGCCAGCCCAAACCTAAGTTTTACGTCTGCTCGATGTTGCCGTATCCGAGCGGCAAGCTTCACATGGGGCACGTGCGTAACTACACGCTCAATGACGTGATGTATCGCTACTACCGCATGAAGGGCTACAACGTGATGACCCCGATGGGGTGGGATGCGTTTGGCTTGCCCGCGGAAAATGCCGCCATCGCCAAGAAGGTCGCTCCGGCCGCTTGGACGTATGCGAACATCGCTGACATGAAGAGTCAGATGGAACCTTTGGGTCTTGCGTTTGACTGGTCGCGTGAAGTGGCTACCTGCAAGCCCGAATACTACCGCTGGAGCCAGTGGCTTTTCTTGAAGATGCTCGAAAAGGGCATCGCCTACCGTAAGACGCAGATCGTCAACTGGGACCCGGTTGACAAGACCGTGCTCGCCAACGAACAGGTGATCGATGGCCGTGGCTGGCGCTCTGGTGCGATCGTTGAAAAGCGTGAAATCCCGGGCTACTACCTTGGCATCACGCAGTATGCGCAGGAATTATTGGACGACATCGAAAAGCTCGAAGGTTGGCCTGAACAGGTTCGCCGTATGCAGGAGCACTGGATCGGTCGCTCTGAAGGTGTGAACCTTTCCTTCCCGTACGAACTCGAAGGCATGAAGAAAGAACTTCGTGTCTACACGACCCGTCCTGATACGCTCATGGGTGTATCTTTTGTGGCCATCGCCGCAGAACATCCGCTCGCTGCTTATATCTCTCGCGACCGTGACGACCTCAAGGCCTTCATCGAAGAATGTGCCAAGGGTAGCGTGAGCGAAGCCGATATGGCCACGATGGAAAAGAAGGGCTTGCCCACGGGCTTCTTCGTCAAGCACCCGATCACGGGAGAAGATGTCGAAGTTTGGCTCGCCAACTACGTCTTGATGAGCTACGGTGAAGGTGCCGTCATGGGCGTGCCCGCGCACGACGAACGTGACTTCGCCTTTGCTAAGAAGTTTGGTCTCAAGATTCGTCAGGTGGTTGCCGTTGAGGGCGAAACCTACTCCGACGAAGCATGGCAGGAATGGTATGGCGACAAGACGCGTCCGTTACACCTCGTCAATTCTGGCCAGTTTGATGGTCTTGACTTCCATGCCGCTTGCGACGCCATTGCTGCTGAACTTAAGGCACGCGGCTTAGGTGACAAACAAGTACAGTTCCGTCTGCGTGACTGGGGCATTTCGCGTCAGCGCTATTGGGGTACCCCGATTCCGATGATCAACTGCCCGTGCTGCGGTCCAGTGCCAGTGCCCGAACAAGATCTTCCGGTCGTGTTACCTGAAGATTTGATTCCTGATGGTTCTGGCAATCCGTTGACGAAGTGCGAAGCCTTCCTCAATGTCAAGTGCCCGAAGTGCGGTGGTGACGCTCAGCGTGAAACCGACACGATGGACACGTTCGTAGATAGCTCCTGGTACTTCCAGCGTTATTGCTCGCCAGACTGCGACACGGCCATGGTCGACAAGCGTGCCGAGTATTGGATGCCGATGGATCAGTACATTGGCGGTATTGAACACGCCGTGTTGCATCTCCTTTATGCTCGCTTCTGGACGAAGGTGATGCGTGACGTTGGCCTCGTCAAGTATGACGAACCCTTTAAGAACCTCTTCACGCAGGGCATGCTCATGGCCGACTGCTACTATCGCAATGGCGATGATGGTCGTAAGGTCTGGTTCTACCCTGACGAAGTCGAAGTGCAGTACGACGAAAAGGGTCGTCCGGTCGGTGCTATTTGCAAGGCCGATGGTCAGCCTGTCATTCTCGGCGGCATCGAAAAGATGTCGAAGTCCAAGAATAACGTCGTTGAACCGCGCGACATCATCAATAAGTTCGGCGCTGACACGGCACGTAGCTTTGTGATGTTTGCTGGTCCTCCCGATCAATCTGCCGCTTGGTCTAATTCTGGTGCCGAAGGCACGTACCGTTTCTTGCGTCGTATTTGGAATTGGGCTTACAACAAGCAGACGTTTGTGACCACGGCACCTGAACTCGACGCTACGGCCTTAAGCCGCGATGCCAAGGCACTTCGTCGTGAAATTCACATCACGTTGAAGCAGGCTGACTTTGACTTCCAGCGCATGCAGTACAACACCGTTGTCTCTGCTTGCATGAAGATGTTCAACGCCATCGAAGGCTTCAAGGGTGACACGCCAGCCGATCAGGCTGTGGTGGCTGAAACGGCTTCAATCCTGTTGCGTACGCTCTATCCGATCGCCCCGCATATCACGACGGCGCTTTGGGCTGAACTTGGTTTTGTTGCTCAGTTTGGTGACTTAATCGACGCCCCGTGGCCGCAGGTCTGCGAAGAAGCGACGAAGGCTGATGAATTGAAGCTCGTCGTACAGGTGAACGGTAAGTTGCGTGGCGAAATTCTCGTCCCGGCTGAAGCGTCTCAGGCTGATATCGAAGCCGCCGCTTTGGCCAACGAAGACGTGAAGCGCTTCACGGATGGTCTCACGGTTCGTAAGATCATCATCGTTCGCAACAAGTTGGTGAACATCGTTGTCGCGAAGTAAGCGTTAGCGATCGACTGACACCTCCAAGACCGACCAATGCACGCAAGCGTTGGTCGGTCTTTCTATTTATAATGTCCTAATGGCCGTCATCTACGGCCCTTTTTCATCAGGCTTTCGCGAGGATCCACTCCGTGACTACCCGTCGTCAACTTCTTGGTGCAGCTCTTTTAGGCACGCTTTCGCTCTCTGGTTGCGGCTTTCGCTTACGCGGTACATTCAATCTGCCCTTTAAAACCATTTATTTGCAGATTCCTGCCAATACACCGATGTCTACCCTGATTCGTCAGGAACTTGCTGCCGAGTCGACCGTGACGATCGTGGATGACCCTGCCGACGCCGAAGCCATCTTGGAATACCTGGGTCAACAACGTTCGAGTGATGTGCTTAGCATTAACGACTTGGGTCGCGCACGTGAATACGAACTCACGCTCTCCATAGAATTCCGAGTCACAAGCCCTGATGGCTACCTGTATATGCCTTCCACACGTCTTTCTGCCACGCGTAGTCTCAGCTATTCTGAATCGGAATTCTTGTCACGTGCCCGTGAAGAACAGTTCCTCTATCGCGACATGCAAGCGGATATTGTGAACCGCTTGATGCACCATATCGAAGCGATTAAACCCCGTAGCGAAACAGGGGAATAAGCGTGAAAGCTGACCAGCTCGAATCGTATTTAGCCCGTTGCGCCAAAAATGGGCAAATGGATCCCTTTTGGCTGATCTCTGGCACAGACGACTTTCTTGCCGTTGAAGCAGGGGATGCCGTTCGTGCCACCGCACGTCAATTAGGCTATACCGACCGTCAGGTGTTAGAGCTTACGGCATCGGGCGACTGGTCACGTCTCACCATGGCAGCGGCCGACATGGGCATGTTTGACGACCGTAAAATCGTCGAAGTCCGCATTCCTACGGGTAAAGTCGGCAAAAATGGCGCACCAACCCTTTTGCAATACCTTGACCACCCCGTCGATGGTGTTGTCACGATCTTTACGTTACCCACACCCGAATGGCAAACGCAAAAAGAAGCGTGGTGGACAGCCTTAAGTCGCAAGGCCACGCACGTTGACTGCACCGCCATCGAACGTCGTTTACTGCCTCAATGGCTCCAAGCTCGATTGGCACGCCATGGGATGAGCGCATCTACTGAAACGCTCGAAGCCTTTGCCGACATGACCGAAGGGAACCTCTTTGCGGCAGCACAAGAAGTCGAAAAGCTCTCTTTACTCTACCCCAAAGCAACGCTCACCACTGAGCAACTTCGCACCTCGGTCGCTAATAGCGCACGCTTTGAATTTGATACGCTTTTTGAGAGCATGAAGCTAGGTCAGGCTGATCGTATTGTGCGCATTATCGATGGTCTCGAAGCACAAGCTGAAGCCCTTCCCTTCTTGTTGGCGATGCTTACTTCTGAGATCCGCTCGCTCATCAAACTGCGTTCAGGGTACGACCAAGGCATCTCTCGCGTGCCTGGTGTGTTTGCCACACCTTCATCCCAACAAGCCGCTCGTCGCTTAACTGTGAAAAAACTCTGCGCCGCCCTTTCTGTGTGTGCCGATATCGATCGTTTAGCCAAAGGATTGCCAGTACCTAAGCGTGATAGCGATCCTTGGATTGAACTTAAAAGTGTCGTTCTTTTCTTAGCAAATTAAGTCTGACTTTCGTCGTCCTTTTGTCACAGCAAGAGGAAAACTTGCTACACTAAGCGCTATTCAAATAGGTAATAGCGATGTTAGACCTACACTTTGAAACTCAACTACCTGACTTTAGGCTCGCCGTTCATTGCAACTTACCAGGCCAAGGCTTTACCGCCATCCTGGGACCGTCAGGTTGCGGCAAAACGACGCTGGCAAGCAATATCGCAGGATTAAAAACGCCATCAAGCGGTCGTATTGCGATTAACGGTCTAACTTTTTGGTCATCCGACGAACATATTTCGCTTCCTGTTCATCGTCGTGGGATTGGTTTTGTGTTTCAAACCCATCGCTTATTTCCTCATCTGACTGTGTTCGAGAATCTCCATTTTGCGAATCAGATCGGTGGGCGTCCCTGCCAAGCCAACGCCAATGAACTCATTGATGTGCTCGGCATTGGTCATCTTCTCAAACGGTATCCAGACACACTCTCTGGCGGCGAAAGTCAGCGTGTTGCATTAGGTCGAGCCATTTTAGCGGCCGAGACCTTACTCATCATGGATGAGCCCCTTGCAAGCCTTGACTCTGAACGTAAAGAGGAGTTATTGGGTTACTTTGAGCAGATCCCAAAGATCTCTTCGCTTCCAATTCTCTACATCACACACTCGGCCAACGAGGCCAAACGTCTAGCCAACACGATTCTCACGATGTCGGCAGGCACCATTACACACATTAACCATCAGAAAGGATGTTCATCATGCGCTTAAAGATGCTTGCCTTTACATTAGCCGCCCTTGTGGGCATGGGTTCTGCTGTCGCTGGCCAGGTCACCGTGACGACTGGTGCGGGCTACATCAAGATGGTCGAAGCCTTGACAGCACTCTACCAAAAAGAAACCGGCAACACCGTCGAAAAGAGCTTTGGCGGCAACATTGGTCAGATGCTCGCCCAGGTGAAGCACGGCGCTGGCGTCAATGTGGTGATTTCGGACGAAGCCACACTCAAGCGCTTTGACGACCTCTTGAGCCCCGAAGGCGGTAAGCTCGGCGAAACGCCACTAGTCATGATTTGGCGTAAAGGTCTTGACCTTCAAAAGCCCGCTGATATTGCCAATGACAATGTGAAGACCGTTGCGAGCCCCAATCCGAAGGCTGCCATTTATGGCCGTAGCGCTGCTAGTTGGCTCAAGGCTACGGGCCTAGATGCCAAGGTGAATCCGAAGCTTCAGGTTGTGGGAACCGTTCCTCAGGTTTTCTCTTATATCGCCACGGGCAACATGGACGTTGGTTTTGTGAACGTGGCCGCATTGAAGAGCGGTCGTGACAAGTTGGGTGGCGCTTTCGAAATCCATGACGAAAGCGCGAAGGTCAAGATGATTGTGCGTACCGCCAAGGGCGCTGAAAACGATCCTGACGTTAAGGCCTTTACGACCTTCTTGACATCTGAAAAGGCTAAGCCCATCCTCAATAAGTTCGGTGTGAAGTAAGCCTTACAGCAACTTGATTGCCATGTTTGACGCGTTGCTCTCGGAGCCAGCCCTGCTCTTTTCGCTTAGCCTCACCGCCAAAACCTGTTTGGTGACCTTAGGGCTTTTTAGCATTGCAGGGCCGCTCCTAGGCTACTATCTCGCTCGACATCCGGGGTGGTTGTCTCGGATCGTTGGTTTTTTAGTCACAATGCCACTGGTTTTTCCGCCTGTGGCATTGGGCTATCTTTTACTCACCGTTTTAGGTCGAACTGGATTCATTGGCGAACAGCTTTCTACCTTCGGTCTTTCACTCATCTTTAATGAGGCCGCAGTTGCCTTAGCTGGCTTTGTTGCCGGTCTCCCTTTGGTCGTACGCCCATTACAAGCAGCCTTTAGTTCATCTCGCCTCATGGAACTCGAAGAAGCTGCCCGTATTCATGGTGCTAGCAACTGGCAAATCTTTTTACGTATCACCCTACCCTTGGTGCGTCCAAGCCTGGCAGCAGGCTTACTCTTAGGGTGCGCTCGCGTCTCAGGCGAAGTCGGCATGACCATGATGTTGGGCGGAAATATTGCAGGTCGCACCAATACACTCTCGTTAGAAATCTTTAATGCTGTTTCGCGCGTGGACTTTGATGCCGCAAACGCCCTCTGCTTCATTCTCTCTTTATTTGCGATCGTACTCTTTTTAGCCACAGAAGCCCTCATGCGCCGTACGCTCAAAGGTTAGAGGCTGTCATCAGAGCATCACACAAAAACGCCGTGGGCGTAGCGAACAGGCTACAATGATTAAACACGTGACGCTAGCCTTTTTGCGTCTTTCATACTCAAGACTCCATGAGTGTTGAGCCTCTTAACGGAATTCGTCATTATGCCTCAGATCAACCTTACGCCCGCTGACTACATTAGCCGCATTGGCCGTCAAGCGAGAGAAGCTTCGCGAGAAATGGCTCGCGCAAGTACGGCAAATAAAAACGCCGTTTTACTTCGTTTAGCGACCTTACTCGCTGACGAAGAAGCCTGTATCCGTGAAGCCAATCAGGCCGACATCGAAGCTGCTCGTGCTGAAGGGCTCGACGAGGCCTTTATTGATCGCCTGACGATTACGCCGAGCGTATTGCATACCATGATCACGGGTTGCCAGCAAATTGCTGAGCTCGCCGATCCGATTGGCACCATCTCCGACATGAAGTATCGTCCAACAGGTATTCAAGTCGGTCGTATGCGTGTCCCGTTGGGCGTTGTGGCCATGATTTTTGAATCTCGCCCCAATGTCACGATTGATGCTGCGGCTTTAGCCATTAAGTCTGGCAATGCCATTATTCTTCGTGGCGGCCACGAAGCCCTTCGAACCAACACCGTGCTTTGGGAATTGATCCAAAAGGCACTCGTGACAGCCGAGTTACCCGCTCATGCCGTGCAACTCATTGAATCCTCAGATCGCGCCTTGGTAGGCGAACTCATTCGCGCTCGCGACTATGTTGATGTTCTGATTCCGCGTGGTGGTAAGAGCCTCATTGCGCGTTTGACTGCTGAAGCCACGGTGCCCATGATCAAGCACCTTGATGGCATTTGCCACACCTATATCGACAGCGAAGCGGATATCGACATGGCTTTGAGCGTGACCGAGAACGCCAAAACCCAACGCGTCTCACCTTGCAATGCAACCGAAACCCTGTTAGTGCACCACGATATCGCGTTTAAGTTCTTACCACCTATGGCACGCCGATTCCACGACTTAGACGTTGAAATGCGTTGTGATGAACTTTCTCGTCGTATTGTCGAACAAAGTGGCATGAGTGCCGTGGATGCGACCCCAGAAGATTGGGATACCGAGTACAATGCCCCGATCATTGCGATTCGTATCGTGAAATCTTTAGATGAAGCCATTCAATTCATCAACACGCACTCGTCGCATCATACCGATGCCATCGTGACAAACAGCTTGCCCAATGCTCAACAGTTCTTACGTGAAGTCGACTCAAGCTCTGTCATGGTGAATGCATCAACGCGCTTTGCGGACGGCTTTGAATATGGTCTTGGTGCTGAAATTGGCATTTCGACCGACAAATTACATGCCCGTGGTCCGGTCGGCCTTGAAGGTCTCACGTCTTTGAAGTACGTGGTGCTCGGTCACGGTGAAGGTCGTCATTAACTTTTTTAAAACATACCCTTATTACGATTCCTGATTATGGCCAACCTCTCCTTCTATGCTGTCTGCCCCTTCGGGCTTGAAGAACTGCTCGCAGGTGAAATTACCGCTTGCGGGGCTGAACGTGTTCGCGCTGCTCGCGGTGGTGTTTCGTTTGCTGGCTCCACGGCCACGGCCATGGCCGTTTGTCTCAATTCCCGTTTGGCTAGTCGCGTCCTCATGAAGGTGGCTGAAGCGTCCTACTGGGATACACGTGACATTTATGAAATGGCTACGCGTACCCAATGGGAAAAGTGGTTTGGCCCAGATCTGACGATCAAAGTCTCTGCCAACAGCCAGCGTTGCCCACTTGAATCCATTGACTTTGCCGTCCTTCGTATTAAGGACGGGATCTGTGACCGCTTCCGTGAGCTTGCAGGTCGTCGCCCTGACGTTGAACGCTACCACCCAGATGTGCGCATCGCCGCCTTTTTGACGTACGACACCTGCACTTTCTATTTAGATCTTGCCGGTGAAGCTCTCTTTAAGCGCGGTTGGCGTCTTACCCATGGTGAAGCCCCGTTGAAGGAAAACTTGGCCGCTGGTCTTTTGATGCTCTCGGGTTGGGAACCTTCTCAAACCTTAATTGATCCCTTCTGCGGCTCTGGCACCATCGGTATTGAAGCTGCTCAAATGGCTGCCGGCATGGCGCCAGGTCTCAATCGTCGCTTTGCTTTTGAAAAGCTCGAAGGCTTTGATGCTGACGTCTGGCGTGAAATGAAAGAAGACGCACGTGCATCGGTCAATCGTCACGTTCGCATTCGTATTGCGGGTAGCGATATTTCGTCTCTCGTCGTTGAAAAAGCGATTGAAAACGCACGTCGTGCGGGCTTGGGTGACATGCTCGACGATGGTCGTTTGACCTTCACTCAGGGTGACGCTCGTGAAGCCTGCCCAGCCGAGGGCATGACTCCAGGTCTCGTGATTGCCAACCCGCCCTATGGCGAGCAGTCCAATCCGAAGACGGCCTACATTGGCGCCATGATGAAGCACGTCGCAGACAACCTCAAGGCAAATTTCTCAGGTTGGACGGCCTGGATGCTGACCTCTGACCGCACACTACCGCAACAGATGCGTCTCAAAGAATCTCGCAAGACCGTCCTCTTTAATGGGCCGCTCGAATGCCGATTCTTCCGCTTCGATATGGTGGCTGGTAGCAACCGTCGTAAGCCGCGTGAAGATAACGAGCAATAAGCCTTGAGCGCTCGATAAGCCCTTAGTAAAACGCCCAAACCGATCGTGGTTTTGGGCGTTTTCTTTACTTCGAGTCGATAACCCTCTGAATTCTTTCTTTCAGATCGACAAAAAACTGCCAAATGATCTCATCGGCCCCCTCTTTGAAGATAGGTTGCGACACAAAATCAAGATATTCTTTCTTATTTTTATGAAGTCTCTCCAACGTTTCGAAGCAATGATCTGAACCATCCCAATAAACAAAAGCATTTTCATTGATGATATTGGGTTCTGGCGCAGCCGCACCACCCCAATAAATCGGTATAGCTCTAGCAAGAAATGCCTCGAAAATCTTTTCGGTAACATAACCCGCATGATTCGAATTTTCGGGACAAATATTAAATTTCACGTGCGCCAAATAATCTAACTTATTGTCCTTGTACTGCTCTTTCATGAGGCTAGAGTTGTTTCTCCAGCGCCCTTCGTATCGAATATCAAAGAGATCAGACAGCGCATCACAAATCCTTGTCCGATGCCCAGTTGTATCATGACGAGCAATCGCCGCACAATCTATATAACGTTCATCGATGTTAACGGCTTTATTATTTAATGCCTCAACACGATTTTGGATGTCTTCATAAGTTGAATCAGGAGAAAAGACATACATCAACCACAATGGGAACCTCATATACCGAGGGTTATGCTGATCGTGATCGAACCCAAGAGAGATATCAACAGCAGAACCCATATGGTCTTTATACCCACGAAAGTTCTTACTAATTCCCGTCGATGAAACGTTTTCCCCTGTAAAGAAAATATTGACATCATCACGCTCACGCTGAGCCCTTCTCTTTACGTAGTTCGCATTACCAAATACGCTATAAAAATTGATAGTTTTATCCGTTCGGATATTGGATCTCACATACGAAGAAAACCATACATTTTCAGGGTCGTTAATCGCCCACCAATTGATATATCGAATGGATTGATCCTTCGTTGAAAACTCATTAAAGGCCATCAGGCCAGTATTCACTTTCAAAAACTTTTCAAAAACATTCATCTCAGATCCCTACGATCACAATCTCAAACTTGCCGACCAAATGAAATTGTTCATCACTTTTTGGCATAAAGAAACAATCCCCTTTTCGAAAGCTAAATATCTTCTGGCGGTTAGTCTTTTCCAGAAATCCACTTCCTTCAACACAAAGAACGATGCAATTTTGGTTCGTAGTACGAGGTAACAAAACACCTTCTTCTATACGCCTGTTAACGGTAAGCGATTCTGATACTAAACAACCAACTGCGACTTTGAGACTGGA